>NZ_JBIDBC010000008.1:0-271185 GCF_043202835.1 Streptomyces sp. NPDC048142 | reverse complement strand
CAGGGGGGACCCTGTGGGAGAGTAGGACGCCGCCGAACAATTTTTCCGGGAAAGCCCCGCACCTTTTGGTGCGGGGCTTTTCTGCGTTCCCGGGCCCTTTTTCCGTGTGGTCCGGGGGCTACACCGGGGTGACCAGACGGGTCGAGATCGGCGTGGAAGGCGCCCACCGACCCGGAGCGCGATGCCAAGCTCGATCGGACAGAGCATGTTCTGGACCGCTTTCCGCTAATCCGGCTGAACCTGTGTGGGCAGATCACAAACGTCGGCTGCGAATCATCGACATCAGCAGCCCGTGGGTCTCGGCGTCAGCGGCCATCACAAGCCCGTGGCCTGCCTGTCCGACAGGGGCGCCGTCGATCCCGGTGACTACGCAGCCGGCGGCCCGGCACACGGCGATGCCGGCAGCGAAATGCACGCTCCCGGAAAGGTCACCGCCATCGGTGACGTACGCGGCGCGCTTGCCGGCCGCGACCCAGGCCAACGCCAGCGTCGTAGACACGGCCCTCGGCCGGAACCGCTCGACGAACTCGGGGTGGGCCAGCAGGTCCACAGCCCGAAATCCGTGCGCGTGCGGGAACGGAGGATCCAGGTTGACGTCCACCAGCCGGGTGGCGGGCGTGGGCACCAGCCGCTCATCAAGCCCACCGTGCCGCACCCAGGCGGTCTCACCGTCGGTGAAGAAAACCTCGCCGCTGAACGGGTCGGCCACCGCAGCCGCCCCGTTGCGCAGCGCCACATTGACGGCGACCAGCATGTTGCCGACGGCGTAGTTCAGCGTGCCGCACAAGGGATCCACCAACCAGTGGCGCACAGTGTCGGCCGCACCCTGCTGCCCGCCTTCCTCACCGAGAACCGCGTCACAGGGCCGGGCAGCACGGATGACGCCGAGGATCGCCTTCTCAGCCTCCACATCGGCGGCGGTTGAAAAGTCCCCGCCGCCCTTGTCGACGTGGGTGAGCCGCTGACCGTACATATTGCGCACTACTTCCGCGCCGGCGCGTGCCCCAGCTATCGCAACCTCAGCATCGCCGGAACCGGCGTATGAGTTGATCATGCCGTGCAGATTATCGAGCCGACAGCCGCCTTGGATCTTTCAGAGGCGGCCGGCGGCCTTCAGGGCCAAGTACGTATCGGCAAGCGAGGGAGCGAGGTTGTCCGGGGTGGCGTCCACGACGACCACGCCGTGGCGCCGGAGCCTGTCGGCCGTGCGGCGCCTGTCTGCCTGGGCCTGACCGGCGGCCGCCGCGTCGTACACCGAGTCAACCGTTCCCCGGCCGCTGGCCATTTCCTCGATCCGGGGGTCGGAGACCGCGGCCAGCAGCACGGTGTGGCGCTGAGTGAGTTGAGGCAGCATCGGGAGGAGCCCCTCCTCGATGGGGGCGGCTTCCAGCGTCGTGAGGAGAACGATCAGCGAACCGCGGGGGGCGTCGGTGAGGGCGGCATTGCTGAGGCCGCGGGCATCCGTTTCGATGAGTTCGGGTTCCAGCGAGGTCAGCGAGTTGATGACGGCGGCCAGAACATTTCCCGTGGCCGTCCTGCCTGGGACCCGGGCTCGGACCTGACGGTCGTAGGCGAGGAGGCCCACGCGGTCGCCCGCCCGGGTGGCGAGCGCGGTGAGGAGGAGCGTGGCGTCCATCGCGGCGTCCAGACGGGGGACGTCGCCCACCCGGCCCGCAGAGGTGCGCCCGGTGTCGAGGACGATCAGGATGTGCCGGTCACGCTCGGGGCGCCACGTCCGGACCGCTACGGTGGACTGGCGTGCGGTGGCGCGCCAGTCGATGGAGCGGGTGTCGTCCCCGGGCACGTAGGCCCGCAGACTGTCGAACTCAGTTCCTTCACCGCGTGTCAGAACGCTGGTGCGGCCGTCGAGTTCCCGGAGCCGGGCGAGCCGGGAAGGCAGATGCTTGCGACTGGTGAACGGAGGCAGCACTCGTACGGTCCATGGGGCTCGGTGTTGCCCTTGGCGTGCGGCGAGGCCGAGTGGGCCGTAGGAGCGGATCGTAATGCGTTCCGCCCACCGTTCGCCGCGACGTGTCGGGCGCAGAACGGTGGTCAGGCGTCGCTGTTCCCCGGCGGGGATCGTCAGCGTGTGACGGGAAGCGCGGCGTTCGGTGCCCGAGGTCCAGCTGCTGGGGGGCCAGGCATCCCGCAGCTGGGCGCGCAGACGCCGGCGCGAGGTGTTGGTTACTGTCAGTTGCACTTCTGCCGCGTCACCGAGTCGAACGGATGTATCACCGGATCGAGTGAATCGAAGCGTGCGCACTGGCGCGGCCAGGGCGTAGTCACACAGAATTGCGAGTGAGAGCGGGACGTTGACCGCGAGCATCCCGGTCCAGCTAGGAGCGAGGATGCCTACGGGGAGTGACCCCAGGGCGGCCAGCAGCGCGGTACGTCCGGTGAGGGCCATATGGTCACCGCCTCATCGGGGTACGGGGACGTGGGCGAGCACTGAGGCGATGACGGAGTCCGGGGTGACTCCTTCCATTTCCGCCTCGGGCCGCAGGTGGATGCGATGACGGAGCGTGGGGAGCGCCAGGGCCTTCACATCGTCGGGGATGACATAGTCCCGGCCGGTCAGCCAGGCCCAGGCGCGGGCGGTCGACAGCAGTGCGGTGGTGCCTCGGGGGGAGACGCCGAGGGCGAGCGAGGGGGATTCGCGCGTGGCACGGCAGATATCCACGACATAGCCGGCGATCTCGGGGGAGACGGTCGTCTTCGCGACGGCTTCGCGTGCCGCTTCCAGATCGGCTGGACCGGCGACGGGCCGTATCCCGGCGGCCTTCAGGTCGCGTGGGTTGAAGCCGTCTGCGTGGCGGGTGAGGACGTCGATCTCGTCCTGCCGCGAGGGAAGCGGAACCGTCAGTTTGAGCAGGAAGCGGTCCAGTTGGGCTTCGGGGAGGGGATAGGTGCCTTCGTACTCGACGGGGTTCTGGGTCGCGGCAACGAGGAAGGGGTCAGGCAGTGGACGCGGCGTTCCGTCGACGGTGACCTGCCGTTCCTCCATCGCCTCGAGAAGGGAGGACTGGGTTTTGGGAGGGGTGCGGTTGATCTCGTCGGCGATCAGCAGGTTGGTGAAGACGGGGCCGGGCTGGAAGGAGAACTCGGCGGTGCGCGCGTCATAGACCATTGAGCCCGTGACGTCGCTGGGCATCAGATCGGGGGTGAACTGGACCCGCTTCGTGTCGAGTTCGAGCGAAGAGGCGAGCGCACGCACCAGCAGGGTCTTGGCCACGCCGGGCACGCCCTCGAGGAGTACGTGACCCCGGCAGAGCAGCGCGACGACGAGTCCGGTGACGGCGGGGTCCTGGCCGACGACGGCCTTGGCTATCTCGGAGCGCAGAGCCTCCAAGGACGCGCGGGCGCTGTCGGACGGCTCCGGTTCCGCGGGCGTCACGGGAGCCGCAGCGGGCACCGTGGGCTTGGCCGGCTCGGGGGTCGGGGCGCTCATGAAGTGCGTGTCTCTCTTTCGAGGGCGTCGAGTTGATCGGCGAGGAGGACCAGGGCGGCGTCGGTGGAGGGAGCCGTGCCGAAGAGCAGGTTGCTGAGGTCGTGGTCCGGGGCGGTGATGCGTGCGGACAAGGCGGTGAGGAGGACGTCGGGGGTGTGCGCATCACGGGCGGGCACTCCGGCGAGAGGGGCGATGCGTGTGCGGGTGGCGGCTCGGAGGGCGTCGGCGGCCCGGTCGCGGGCGTTGGCCTTGCGGTAGAGGAGAGAGCGGCCTTCGGCGGATTCGGAGGCGCGGATGGCTACCGGCAGCTGCTCTGTCACCAGGGGGCCGAGTCGGCGGGACCGCCAGACGGCGGCGAGGACTGCGGCGAGCGTGAGTTGAAGCGTTCCCCACAGCCAGCCGGAGGGGACGAGGTCGAGGAAGTTGCTCTCCTCGGCCGCGTCGGTCGTGTCGTCCCTCGCTCCGCCCTCCGACTGTTCCTCGTTCCCGCCGCCGGGGGCGTGGTCATCGGCTGTTGCGGATGGATCGGTGAGAGAGGGGAGGTACCAGACGAGATGGGGACGGGAGCCGAGGAGTTGCAGGGCGAGCGAGGCGTTGCCCTGCTTGTCGAGACGCTCGTTGTGGAGAAAGTCGGGGGAGCCGAGGACGACGGTGTCGCCGCTCGTCCCGGTCGGGAGGACGACCAGGCTGGGAAGGCCTGCGACCGGGTAGCAGGTGACGGTGCCGGGGTCCTGCGTCGTGTAGCGGGTGCCGCCCAGGTCCGCTGTGCCGGCCCTGCGGGCGGCGGGGAGCTCGCACGACGGGGCGAGGGCACTGACGGCGTGGTGCGGCTCGGCGCGGACGCCGGGAGCGAGCCGGGCGGTGGCCGCCGGGCCAGGGGCGATCAGCAGGGTGCGTCCTGCGGAGGCGGAGGCCGCCGCTTCCAGCCGGAGCTGCTGCGGCCGTGTCAGAAGGTTAGGGCGTGCGACCAGAAGCGTGGTGTCGGGGCCGGTCGCGGTGGTGGCTTCGTCGAGGGTGGTGGCGACGGTGACGGATATGCCGCGTGTCTTGAGGAGTTCGGCCACGGCGCGGCTGCCCTTGGGGTCCGCGGAGCGGGGGTCGAGCTGTCCGTAGTGAGTTCCGGAGCGTACGGCGGCGAACGTGATGCCGGCGACGACAAGGATGAGGACGGCGGCCAGGATGCCTCGGGCGCGGGTCCAGATCTGGCCAGGGGTGCGCGCCGTCGAGGTGGGGGAAGCGGTGGTCGCCGCGGTCATCCGGTGGCTCCTCGGGAGGTTCCGGGCAGCAGCGGCTTTGCCTCGTCCAGTTCGAGGTCGAGGGTGCGCAGGGACAGATACGCCGACTGGTCCGCGGTGCGGCCGCCGTATGTCACGTCGTCGAAGCTCCGGGCGGCGGCGTGCAGCCGGGTGGCGTGCTCGGGCAGGGTACGGGCCGCTTCGGCCGCGGCTTCGTCGGCGGTGCGGCCGGGACGTGGGTCGAGCAGGGCACGTTCCTCCAGGGATCGGACGATGGCACGCATGCGTTCCTGGACGGCATCGGTCCAGCGCAGGGCCGCAGCGTGGGTTTCGGCTGCGGCGCGGTGCTGGGCCGCGCTGCGGGGGCCGTCGCTGTCGAAGAGAGTGTCCGCACTCCGGGAGGAGCGTTGCGGGGTGCCGAGCCGCCACCGGAGAGCGGCGGCAAGGCCGATGACGATGACGACCAGGACGACGAGTCCGGCCGGGCCGCCGGGAGCGGCGTCCGCGGTGGCGTCGAACACTCCGGCGACCCAGTCCCAGAACTGGTTCAGGGCGCGCTGGAGGAAGTTCGGGTCGTTCTCGTGGTACATCGGCTTGGACAGCTCGCTCTCGGCCGCCTCCCGTGCGGGGAGACGTGGAGTGTCCACGGGTATGTCGCCCGCTGCGCTGTCCTGCCGTGCTGTGGTGATGCCCGCCGCCCCCGACACCGCATCAGCTCCTGGGGGTGTCGGCGCCGTAGCCGGGCAGGCCGGCGGCCCGTGCGAGGTCGAGGTCCAGGGCTTCGCGGCGGATGCGCTGGTCGACGTAGAGGAGGGCCATGACGCCGGCGACGAAGGGGTAGATCAAGGTCGAGACGATCACTTCGCCGATGCCGGTGATGATCAGGAAGGGCCAGCCGAAGGAGGGGGAGGTGCTGCTGAAGAAGTCGCTGACCTCGGTTCCGTCGGCGATCACGGCGATGATGCCGAACGGAATGGAGACGAGGAACGCCAGCAGGAACGTCAGCAGCCAGGTCAGTGCGAGGATCCCGAAGGTGCGCCACCAGGCGCCGCGGACCAGCTTCGCCGACCTGCGCAGCGCGGCCACGATGTTCTGTCGTTCCAGCATCAGTGCGGGGGCGGCGAGGGCGAAGCTGACGTTCAGCCAGAGCATCACGACACAGGCGGCGGCGAAGCCGAGGAAGGCGAGTGCCGCTCCGGCCTCGGAGCCCAGCAGCAGACCGGGGCCCACGCCCACGGTCATGATCGCGGCCATGATGAAGGCCACCAGCAGGGTCAGCCCGAGCAGCGGGAGGATCCGCGGACGGGCCTCGGCCCAGGCGTCGGAGAGCGTGGTGGGACGGCCCAGCACGGAGCGGCTGATGACCACGGTGACGATCGACGCGGTGAAGAGCGTGGCGATCATCGTGACGAGGGAGGCCGGGGCCAGGGCGATCAGTGTCGAGCGGGCCGAATCGGCGGTCTGGCGGAGGGCCTCGGCGCCGGTGGCGTTCGGGTCGACGGAGGTCGGCTTCGGCAGCAGATAGCGCTGCATGAGGGTGACGCAGATCTGGGTGACCACCGAGACCGCGAGGCTGAAGCCGAGTGCGGTACGCCAGTGGGCGCGCAGGGCGGACACGGAGCCGTCGAGGATTTCGCCGAGGCTCAGGGGGCGCAGCGGAATGACGCCGGGCTTCGCGGCCGGCGGCGGTCCTGCCCAGCCCTGGCGCTGCGGGCCGCCACCCCAGCCGGGTGCGGGCGGCGGTGCTCCGGGGCCGCTGCCGGGGTTGCTCGGTGGGGACCACTGCCCGGGGGGCGGCTGTTCGGGGGACCACTGTCCCGTCGGGCCGCTTCCGTCCTGGGGGCCGGAGGGGCGGGGAATCGCCGTCTCCTTGCCGTCGGAGGGGGCAGATCCGGGCGACGCCCAGCCCGGAGAGTCGTTCATTCTCGCTCCTTCACCGTCCTGACCGCTCATCGGGGCGGCAGGTTGGCAGCCATCGTGCCACGCGGCGGCCCGGGGCGGACCAGCCGCTCTGTCTCCTTCGCGCGTTCCTGCGTGGGCGGCTCACGGGGCAGACTGGACAGATGGCTGATCAGGACGCGCAATCGCCGGTGGGCTACGAGCCTCCCGCGCTTTCCGTACTCCGCTGGGAGGATCCTCCGGAAGGTCCCGTGCTGGTGCTTCTCGACCAGACGCGGCTGCCTGCCGAGGAAGTCGAGCTGGTGTGCACCGATGTGCCCGCGCTGGTGCAGGCGATACAGACGCTGGCGGTGCGAGGGGCTCCGCTGCTCGGGATCGCCGGGGGCTACGGGGTGGCGCTCGCGGCGGCGCGGGGCTACGACGTCGCGGAGGCGGCCGGCTTGCTGGAGGGGGCGCGGCCCACCGCGGTGAACCTCGGTTACGGCGTGCGGCGGGTGGCAGCGGCCTACTGGGAGGCAGCCGGGAAGGGGGAGGGGGACGAGGCGGCCGCTGCGGCGGCGCTGGCCGGGGCGCGGGCCCTGCACCGGGAGGACGCCCAGGCCAGCAGGCGTATGGCGGAGTACGGTGAGGTGCTGCTGGAGGAGCTGCTGCCGGGCCGTGGGTATCAGCTGTTGACCCACTGCAACACCGGGGCGCTCGTCTCCGGTGGCGAGGGGACGGCGTTCGCCGTGGCGCGGCGGGTGCACCGGCAGGGGCGGCTGCGACGGCTGTGGGTGGACGAGACACGGCCGCTGCTTCAGGGGGCCAGGCTTACCGCGTACGAGGCGGCGCGCAACGGTCTGGCGTACAGCCTGCTCACGGACAATGCGGCGGGGTCCCTGTTCGCGGCCGGGGAGGTCGATGCGGTGCTCATAGGGGCGGACCGCATAGCTGCGGACGGCTCGGTGGCCAACAAGGTGGGGAGTTATCCGCTGGCCGTGCTCGCGAAGTACCACCACGTGCCCTTCATCGTGGTGGCGCCGACGACGACCGTGGATCTGGAGACCCCGGACGGCACATCGATCATCGTCGAGCAGCGTTCCGGGAGGGAAGTGACGGAGCTCACATCGTCGCGGGGTGTATCGGCCGGTGGCGGAGGCGAGATGGTCGTCGCACCCCTCGGGGCCCCGGTGTACAACCCGGCCTTCGACGTCACACCGCCGGAACTGATCACGGCGATCGTCACCGAGGAGGGTGCAATTTCCCCGGTCACGGGGGTCGGACTGGCAGAGCTGTGTGCCAGGTCATCGCAGGTAACGATTAGCTAATGGGATGATGTCGATTATGAAGGGACGCGTCCTTGTCGTCGACGACGACACCGCACTGGCCGAGATGCTCGGGATTGTGCTGCGTGGAGAAGGTTTCGAGCCGTCGTTCGTAGCGGACGGCGACAAGGCACTGGCCGCATTTCGTGAGGCCAAGCCGGACCTGGTGCTGCTCGACCTCATGCTGCCCGGAAGGGACGGCATCGAGGTGTGCAGGCTGATCAGGGCCGAGTCCGGTGTGCCGATCGTCATGCTCACTGCCAAGAGCGACACCGTCGATGTCGTGGTCGGCCTGGAATCAGGGGCCGACGACTACATCGTCAAGCCGTTCAAACCTAAGGAGTTGGTTGCCCGGATCAGGGCACGTCTGCGGCGGTCCGAAGAGCCCGCGCCGGAGCAGTTGACCATCGGTGACCTGGTCATCGACGTGGCCGGTCACTCCGTGAAGCGGGAGGGGCAGTCCATCGCCCTGACTCCGCTGGAGTTCGACCTGCTGGTCGCGCTCGCCCGCAAGCCGTGGCAGGTCTTCACCCGTGAGGTCCTGCTGGAGCAGGTGTGGGGTTACCGCCACGCGGCCGACACCCGCCTGGTGAATGTGCATGTCCAGCGTCTGCGTTCCAAGGTCGAGAAGGACCCGGAACGGCCGGAGATCGTCGTGACGGTCCGAGGCGTCGGCTACAAGGCCGGACCGAGCTGAGATGGCCGGAGGCAGCGCTGCTCCGGGGCCCGGGGAGCCGGGAGTCCGTACGGAGCGGGCTGCCGGCCCGGGACGGAAGGCGTCACGTATGAGCCGTCTCCTGCAGGGCGGGCGGCTGTTCGAGGACCGGACGCCCGGCGGGCCCGTACCGCGGTTGCTGATGCGGTGGGTACGCCGCCCGTTGCTGCCCGCCGTCCGGTTGTGGCGGCGCAACCTGCAGCTCCGCGTCGTCGCGGGCACCCTGCTGATGTCGATCGGTGTCGTGCTGCTGCTCGGCTTCGTCGTCATCGGGCAGGTACGCAACGGACTGCTCGACGCGAAGGGACAGGCCGCCCAGACCCAGGCCGCCGGCGGTTTCGCCGCGGCTCAGGAAAAGGCCAGTGCTCCCCTCGCCCCCGACGAGCAGGGGAGTGAGCGCTCCGACGGCATGGCCGGCAGCACCTCCTGGCGCACCGAGCTCGTCGACCAGCTCGCCAGCGGCGGCAAGAACGCCTTCAACGTGGTGGCGCTCAGTGTGGACCCGATGGCCGAGGGGGCGAGCAGCCGTGCCGCGCGCGGTTCGGGCAGCGTCGAGGCGTCCAGCGTGCCCGAGCGCCTGCGGCAGAAGGTGGGCAAGGGGCAGGGCGCGTTCCAGACGTACTCCCTGATCCAGTACTCGTACGGCAAGGAGTCGCAACCGGGGCTCGTTGTCGGCAAGCGGCTCTACGACATCGATCAGCAGCCCTACGAGCTCTACTACCTCTTCCCGCTCACGCAGGAGGAGAAGTCCCTGACGCTGGTCAAGACGACCCTGGCGACCGCCGGGCTGTTCGTCGTCGTGCTGCTCGGGGCCATCGCCTGGTTCGTGGTGCGGCAGGTCGTCACACCGGTGCGGATGGCGGCCGGTATCGCCGAGCGGCTCTCCGCCGGCAAACTCCAGGAACGGATGAAGGTCACCGGCGAGGACGACATCGCCCGGCTCGGCGAGGCCTTCAACAAGATGGCTCAGAATCTCCAGCTGAAGATCCAGCAACTGGAGGAGCTCTCCCGGATGCAGCGGCGCTTCGTCTCCGACGTCTCGCACGAGCTGCGGACCCCCCTCACGACCGTCAGGATGGCCGCCGACGTCATCCATGAGGCGCGTGCCGACTTCGACCCCGTCACCGCGCGCTCCGCCGAGCTGCTGGGCGACCAGCTCGACCGGTTCGAGTCGCTGCTCGCCGATCTGCTGGAGATCAGCCGGTTCGACGCGGGCGCCGCGGCCCTGGAGGCCGAGCCGATAGACCTGCGGACCGTGGTGCACCGGGTGATCGGCGGCGCCGAACCGCTCGCCGAGCGCAAGGGCACCCGGATCCTGGTCGTCGGCGACGACCAGCCGGTGATAGCCGAGGCCGATGCCCGCCGCGTCGAACGCGTCCTGCGTAACCTCGTGGTCAACGCCGTCGAGCACGGTGAGGGCCGGGACGTCGTGGTGCGGCTGGGCGTGGCACAGGGCGCGGTCGCCGTGGCCGTCAGGGATTACGGGGTCGGGCTCAAGCCCGGCGAGGCGACCCGGGTCTTCAACCGGTTCTGGCGTGCCGACCCGGCGCGGGCCCGGACAACCGGCGGGACGGGTCTCGGCCTGTCGATCGCCGTGGAGGACGCCCGGCTGCACGGCGGCTGGCTCCAGGCGTGGGGCGAGCCGGGCGGTGGTTCCCAGTTCAGGCTGACTCTGCCGCGTACGGCGGACGAGCCTCTGCGTGGTTCGCCGATACCGCTGGAGCCCGAGGACTCTCGGCGCAACCGGGGGAACCGGGAGCGTGAGGAGGCCGGGGCGGGTGCGTCGGACGGCCACCGGCTGAAGTCCGTGCCGCCCCAGCCCGGGACCGGCGAGCGTTCGCCGCTGCCTGTGCCCGGTCGCGGCCTCGCCGTCCGCAACGGCGCCCCCTTGTCGGTGCACCCCGCCGCGCTGCCCGGCAACGGAGCACGGGTCGTGGCGCGCCCGGCCCAGGAGCGCCCCGGTGGGCGCGTGGGCGACGGCGTACAGAATTCCGACCGGGAGGACACCACTCGTGGGTACTGACCGCCGTCCGGGCGGCCATGGACGGGCGGTGCGGATGTCCGCGCTCCTGGGCTGCGGCATCGTCGTGCTGGCCGGATGCGGCTCCATGCCGGTGACCGGGGACGTCAAGGCGGTCGACGCCTCGCAGCCCGGGGACTCCCAGGTGCAGGTGTACGCGGTGGCCCCACGGGACGGCGCGCCGCCCGGCGAGATCGTCGACGGCTTCCTGGAGTCGATGACCAGTGACGATCCCGCGTTCGCGACGACGCGGAAGTACCTGAGCGAGAACGCCCGGCAGACCTGGCAGCCGAGCGGGGGCACCACGGTGCTCGCCCAGGCCCCGAACCGCAGCGGCCCCCCGCTGCATGACGAGGCCAACCGGGCCAACCGGGACAAGGAGACGACCTACACGCTGACCGGCGAGAAGGTGGCGGCCGTCGACGCCCAGAGCTCCTACCGGCCGCTCGCGCCCACCGCCTACTCCCAGTCCCTGCACCTGGTGCTGGAGAAGGGGTTGGAAGGGAAGCAGGAGTGGCGTATCGACGTCGTGCCGGACGGCCTGGTCCTCGGGCAGTCCGACTTCAAGCGGCTCTACCGCTCCGTGAACAAGTACTACTTCGCCACCGGGCGCACGAACGGTCAGCCGACGCTCGTCGCGGACCCCGTCTACGTACGCAACCGCACGGATCCGGTCACGCGCATGGACATCGCCACACAGTCCGTCAGGACACTGCTCGCCGGACCGACGAACTGGCTGCGGCCCGTGGTCGACTCCCGGTTCCCGACGGGGACCGCCCTGCGCAAGGGCGTCATCGCGCTGGCACCGGACGATCAGAACGTCCTGAAGGTGCCGCTCAACCAGAAGGCGGACAAGGCGGACCGGAGCGCCTGCCGGATGATGGCCGCCCAGGTGCTGTTCACGCTCCGGGACGTGACCTCTGCCCCGGTCGAGCGGGTGGAGCTGGAGGGCGGCGAGGGCCGGCTCTGCGCTCTGGACGCCGACGACGCGCCTGAGTTCTCCGCCGACCACGGCTCCGACGGGGACGACAGCCAGTACTTCATCAACGACAAGGGCCAGGTGCAGCGGATCCCCGGCGCCACCGACGGCACCGGCACACCCGAGCCCGTGATCGGTCCCCTCGGCGTGGGCGCCGTCCCGATGGGCGCCGTCGGGGTGGCCCGCGACGAACAGCGGGCCGCCGCGGTCTCCGCCGACGGGCAGAACCTCTACGTGTCCTCCCTGGAGACGGAGGGAGAGCTGGGCGAGCCCCTCGTCACCAGCGCGGCGGAGGAGGCCGCCTACCGGCTGTCGCCGCCGAGCTGGGACGGCCGCGGCGATCTGTGGGTCGCCGACCGCGATCCGGCCGATTCCAGGCTGCTGCGGCTGACCGGGGGAGCGGGCGAGCCGCAGGAGGTCCGGGTGCCGGGCCGCGACGGCGCCCGGATCGAGGAGCTGCGGATGTCCGCGGACGGGGTGCGGATCGCTCTGCTGCTGACGAAGGACGGCCATACGACACTGAAGATCGGCCGGGTCGAGCGCCGGGGGTCCTCCGATGCGCCCGAGATCTCGGTCGAGGACCTGCGCCAGGCCGCGCCGCAGCTCGAGGACGTGACGGCCATCTCCTGGTCGGGGCGCAGCCGTCTCGTGGTGGTCGGCAAGGAGGAGGGCGGTGTCCAGCAGGTGCGTTACGTGCAGGCGGACGGCTCCACGTCGGCCTCCGGGGCGCTGCCCGGGGTGAACCAGGTCCAGTCGGTCGCCGCGGCGGACGACGAGCGGCTTCCTCTGATGGCGGAGACCGTCGGCGACGGCATAGTGAAGCTCTCGCCGGGGGACAACTGGCAGACCGTTCTCAAGCAGGGAACGTCGTTGGTCTACCCCGGCTGACCCCGGGAACCGGCCGGTTCCCGCCGGGGGCCCGGGGTTTTCCACAGGGGTGGTCCGGTCCCCGGGGGCCCGGCACAGTGGGGCCATGCGGAACGCGTGGCAGGAGCTGTCCGGTCTGCTCCTGCCGGTGGCCTGCGCCGGCTGCGGCAGACCGCGCACCGAGCTGTGCACGGACTGCGGGGCCGCGTTGCACGGTGTCCAGGCCCGCCGGGTCCGGCCTTCACCCCTGCCCCCGGGACTGCCGGCGGTGTATGCGGCCGCGCCGTACGAGAACGCCGTACGCGCGGTTCTGCTGGCCCACAAGGAGCGAGGGGCACTCGGGCTGGCGGGGGCGCTCGGACGGGCCCTGGCGGGTTGTGTACGGGCCGGGACGGGGCGGCCGGGCGGTGTGGGCCCCCTGCTGCTGGTCCCCGTGCCCTCCGCGCGCTCCTCGACCGCGGCACGCGGCCACGACCCGGTGCGCAGGATCGCCGCCGCGGCCGCGCGGGATCTGCGGCGCGGGGGCCTGCCGGCCCAGGTGCTTCCGCTGCTGCGGCAGCGGCGCGCGGTCGCCGACCAGTCGGGTCTCGGGGCGCGGCAGCGGAGGGCGAATCTGGCCGGCGCACTGGAGCTCACCGCAGGGGGAGGACGGCTGATCCGGCACGGACTTCTCCGTCACGACAGGGTGATCCTGGTCGACGATCTGTTGACGACGGGATCGACGCTGGCGGAGGCGGCGCGGGCCGTCAGGCAGGCGTGCGGCAGCGGTCGGGAGCCCTCCGTGCACGGAGGGTGCCGGGCGGCGGTCGTCGCGGCCTCTCCCTCCGCCTTCGAAATAGACCGGAACTGACCGAGAACCTGCATCGTTGCAGGTAATGAGAGGGCAATACCCCCTGAACGGAGGTACGTGCCAGTAGCGGGTGCCGAGACCCTGGTGTGCAGGCTATGTTCGGTTGTGAGGAACGGTGAATGCCGGACCTCGATGAATGCGCCATCAGGTTTCGGGCAGGTAACTCACCGGTAGGAGAAGCACGCAAAGTCGGTGGGGTTGCGACCCTTCCGGCGGGGGAGGAGGAGGCGAAAGCCACCGAGTCCGAGGCCCTGGTGATCTCCGGGGCTGGTGCAAAAGGGAGATGCTCCGCCGCTGAGCGGGGCGATCCGGGAACGGAGTTCTGCGTGGACATCGTCGTCAAGGGCCGCAAGACCGAGGTGCCCGAGCGGTTCCGCAAGCACGTGGCCGAGAAGCTGAAGCTGGACAAGATCCAGAAGTTCGACGGCAAGGTGATCAGCCTCGACGTCGAGGTGTCCAAGGAGCCGAATCCCCGTCAGGCCGACCGTTCCGACCGGGTGGAGATCACGCTCCGCTCCCGGGGACCGGTCATCCGGGCGGAAGCGGCGGCGGGCGACCCCTACGCAGCGCTCGACCTGGCCACCGGAAAGCTGGAGGCCCGGCTGCGCAAGCAGCACGACAAGCGCTACAGCCGCCGTGGCAGCGGCCGCCTGTCGGCTGCCGAGGTCGGGGACGTGGTTCCCGGCGTCGCTTCGTTCGACGAGGACGGTGAGCTGGTCGGCGACCAGCAGTCGGCGCCCGTCCCCACCACGAAGATCGGCTCGCTCGAAGTGCAGGGCGAAGGGCCGCTCGTGATGCGCGAGAAGACCCACACCGCCGCACCCATGTCGCTCGACCAGGCGCTCTACGAGATGGAACTGGTCGGCCACGACTTCTACTTGTTCGTCGACTCCGAGACGAAGGAGCCCAGTGTCGTCTACCGGCGACACGCCTACGACTACGGCGTCATCCACCTGAGGACCGACCCGCTCGCCGCGGACGAAGCAGGCGGCGCGGGCGGTGCGCTGGGCGGCTGAGGCCACACCGTCGGAGTGCCCCCGGGGCGTTTTCGCGCCACCGGGGGCACTCGTGCACGGGCACAGGACCACCGTGCCGGGGTTCGGGCATGGAATCATGGCGGCTCGAGCCAATCGGTTTTCTGTGGAGTGCCGTTGGCGAACGACCGACACTTCAGGCCGTGGCCTTCAGGGGGAGGAACGATGGCGGACACCTTCGGGCCCGTGCGCGGTGCGAATGACTCCGACGACGACACCGGTGCGTATACCGGCACGGACGCGGACGGCGCTTCACGCAAGGAGCCCATCAGGGTCCTCGTGGTCGATGACCACGCGCTCTTCCGCAGGGGCCTGGAGATCGTCCTGGCGCAGGAGGAGGACATCCAGGTCGTCGGCGAGGCCGGGGACGGCTCCGAGGCGGTCGACAAGGCCGCCGACCTGCTGCCCGACATCGTCCTGATGGATGTCCGGATGCCCAAGCGCGGTGGCATCGAGGCCTGCACCGCCATCAAGGAGGTGGCCCCCAGCGCGAAGATCATCATGCTGACGATCAGCGACGAGGAGGCCGATCTCTACGAGGCGATCAAGGCGGGCGCGACCGGATACCTCCTCAAGGAGATCTCCACCGACGAGGTCGCCACGGCCATTCGCGCGGTCGCCGACGGACAGTCCCAGATCAGCCCCTCGATGGCCTCCAAGCTGCTCACCGAGTTCAAATCGATGATCCAGCGCACCGACGAGCGGCGGCTCGTTCCGGCACCCCGGCTCACCGAACGCGAGCTGGAAGTGCTGAAACTCGTGGCGACCGGCATGAACAACCGGGATATCGCCAAGGAGTTGTTCATTTCCGAGAACACGGTGAAGAACCACGTCCGCAATATCCTGGAGAAACTGCAGCTGCACTCCCGGATGGAAGCCGTGGTCTATGCCATGCGCGAGAAGATCCTGGAGATCAGGTAGCGGACGGCCCCGGCTCCGGTCTGCGGCGGCCGGTCAGCGGTAGGCGCGCTGGAGCGCGTGGCCGATCTCCGTCCTGAGCGGCTCGCGCAGCTCCGGGGCGTCGACCCGGTCCACCCGGATGTCCGTGCAGCCCACCCAGGCCGCCGCCTCCACCAGAGCCTCGGCCAGCGGGACCACCGCCTTCGGGCCCGCCAGTGATGCCTGCCGGGCGACCAGCGTGGTGCCGTCGCGCGCCGGGTCGACCCGGCCCTGGAGCTTCCCGCCCGCCAGCAACGGCATGGCGAAGTAGCCGTGGATCCGCTTCTGCTTGGGGACGTAGGCCTCCAGCCGGTGTGTGAAGTCGAAGATCCGCTCGGTGCGCGCCCGCTCCCAGATCAGGGAGTCGAACGGCGACAACAGCGTCGTACGGTGGCGGCCGCGCGGCTCCTTGGCCAGGGCCTCCGGGTCCGCCCAGGCCGGCTTCGCCCAGCCCTCCACCGCGACCGGGACCAGCCCCGAGTCCGCCACCACCGCGTCGAACTCCTCACCCCTCAGCCGGTGGTAGTCCGCGATGTCGCTGCGGGTGCCGACTCCGAGGGACTTGCCCGCCAGCGCGACCAGCCGCCGCCGGCACTCGGCGTCGCTCAACTCGTCGTGCAGCAGGGCGTCCGGAATGGCCCGCTCGGCCAGGTCGTAGACCCGCTTCCAGCCGCGCCGCTCGGTGCACACCACCTCGCCGTACATCAGGGCCCGCTCGACGGCGACCTTGGACGCCGACCAGTCCCACCACTCGCCGCCGTTCTTCGCGCCGCCCAGCTCGGTCGCCGTCAGCGGGCCCTCGTCGCGCAGCTGCTTGATCACGGTGTCGTACGAGCCGTCGGGCAGATCGTGGTGCCAGTGGGGGCGGGAGCGGTAGGCGCGGCGGCGGAACGCGAAGTGCGGCCATTCCTCGACGGGCAGGATGCACGCGGCGTGCGACCAGTACTCGAAGGTCCGGCCGCCCGACCAGTAGGCGTCCTCCACCGTACGGCGGCTCACCGCGCCGAGCCGGGCGTAGGGGACCAGTTCGTGCGAGCGGGCCAGCACCGAGATCGTGTCCAGTTGGACCGCGCCGAGGTGGCGCAGCACGCCTGGCACCCCCGCCCGGCGCTGCGGGGCTCCCAAAAAGCCCTGGGCGCGCAGCGCTATGCGGCGGGCCTGGTCGGCGGAGAGTTCGACTGCGGGAGGGGGCACAGGCGTCATACGTCGAACCCTAGACGGCACCACTGACAGTCCGCCCCGGATTCTGCTCGCCGGTCACGCGGGCCACTGTCCGGAATTCTGACTTCCGCCCGGCTGTGGTGCGTGCCGCCCGTGGACGTACGGGTGGGTGCCCGCGAGCCCCAGGTCGGACGGGATCAACGCCGCCGTCCAGGCGTCGCACCGCACTCCCTTGTTCAGCAGCCCGGACCGCTGCTCGCCCTCCAGCCGGAACCCCGCCCGCAGGGCGACGGCCCGCGAGGCCAGGTTGCCGATCTCGGCCCGCCACTCCAGCCGGTCCGCCCCGAGCGAGGTGAAGGCCCAGCGGGCGGAGCCGAGCACTGCCTCGGTGACGTATCCGCGGCCGCGGTGCTCCTTGGCGGACCAGTAGCCCACCTCGTACGTCCCGGGCCTGCTGCGGCGGTCGATGCCGAGCGCCCCGACGAGCGTCCCGGCCTCCCGCAGGACCAGGGCGAAGCCGTAGGAGGAGTCGTCCCGCCAGCCCGCCGGGGAGAGCTTCGTGGTGAACAGTTCCGCGTCGGTGAGGCGGTACGGGGAGGGGATCACCGTCCAGCGCTGGATGTCCGGGTCCTGACAGGCGGCGTGCACCCGGTACGTGTCCTGCGGGCCGAAAGGCCGCAGCAGCAGTCGTTCCGTGGTGAGAGTGATCGGCTCCATGGGCCGATTCTCGTGAGCCCGCCCCCGCGATGCGAGCACTTTTGGGGCTTCCCGGCACCTTCCGCGCGTCTGGACCGTTGTCCTATAAGGGTGCGGCGAGGTCCACGCGACGGCAGCCCTCCCGACGCGGTGGTGTCCTCGCTTACGATGGCCGTTGCGGTGGGGCCCACCTGCCGTGCCCGCGCCAGAGTCCATTAACACGACCCAGTGCCAGGCCCGACCGGCAAGGAGACCAGCCTCAGTGTCCGTCTTCAACAAGCTCATGCGTGCAGGCGAAGGCAAGATCCTGCGCAAACTGCACCGCATCGCGGACCAGGTCAGCTCCATCGAAGAGGACTTCGTCAACCTCTCCGACGCCGAGCTGCGGGCGCTCACCGACGAGTACAAGGAACGGTACGCGGACGGCGAGAGCCTGGACGACCTGCTTCCCGAAGCGTTCGCCACGGTCCGTGAGGCCGCCAAGCGCGTCCTCGGACAGCGCCACTACGACGTACAGATGATGGGCGGAGCCGCCCTGCACCTCGGCTATGTGGCCGAGATGAAGACCGGTGAGGGCAAGACCCTCGTCGGTACCCTGCCCGCGTATCTGAACGCGCTCTCCGGCAAGGGCGTGCACCTGATCACGGTCAACGACTATCTCGCCGAGCGTGACTCCGAGATGATGGGCCGGGTCCACAAGTTCCTCGGCCTGAGAGTCGGCTGCATCGTCTCCAACATGACGCCGGCCCAGCGCCGCGAGCAGTACGCCTGCGACATCACGTACGGCACGAACAACGAGTTCGGCTTCGACTACCTCCGCGACAACATGGCGTGGTCCAAGGACGAGCTCGTCCAGCGCGGCCACAACTTCGCCGTGGTCGACGAGGTCGACTCGATCCTCGTCGACGAGGCCCGTACGCCGCTGATCATCTCCGGCCCGGCCGACCAGGCCACCAAGTGGTACGGCGACTTCGCCAAGCTGGTCACGCGCCTCACCAAGGGTGAGGCGGGCAACCAGCTCAAGGGCATCGAGGAGACCGGCGACTACGAGGTCGACGAGAAGAAGCGGACCGTGGCCATCCATGAGCCCGGTGTCGCCAAGGTCGAGGACTGGCTCGGCATCGACAACCTCTACGAGTCGGTGAACACCCCGCTCGTCGGCTATCTGAACAACGCCATCAAGGCCAAGGAACTGTTCAAGAAGGACAAGGACTACGTCGTCATCGACGGCGAAGTCATGATCGTCGACGAGCACACCGGCCGTATCCTCGCCGGCCGTCGCTACAACGAGGGCATGCACCAGGCGATCGAGGCGAAGGAAGGGGTGGACATCAAGGACGAGAACCAGACCCTCGCCACGATCACCCTGCAGAACTTCTTCCGCCTCTACGGCAAGCTCTCCGGCATGACCGGTACGGCGATGACCGAGGCTGCCGAGTTCCACCAGATCTACAAGCTCGGCGTGGTGCCGATCCCGACGAACCGGCCGATGGTCCGGGCCGACCAGTCGGACCTGATCTACCGCACCGAGGTCGCCAAGTTCGCCGCGGTCGTCGACGACATCGCCGAGAAGCACGAGAAGGGCCAGCCGATCCTGGTCGGCACCACCTCGGTCGAGAAGTCCGAGTACCTCTCGCAGCAGCTCTCCAAGCGCGGCGTCCAGCACGAGGTCCTCAACGCCAAGCAGCACGACAGGGAGGCGACGATCGTCGCCCAGGCGGGCCGCAAGGGCGCCGTCACCGTCGCGACGAACATGGCCGGCCGAGGCACCGACATCAAGCTCGGCGGCAACCCGGACGATCTCGCAGAGGCGGAGCTGCGCCAGCGCGGCCTCGACCCGGTGGAGAACGTCGAGGAGTGGGCGGCCGCGCTGCCCGCCGCGCTGGAGCAGGCCGAGGAAGCCGTGAAGGCGGAGTTCGAAGAGGTCAAGGACCTCGGCGGGCTCTACGTGCTCGGTACCGAGCGCCACGAGTCGCGCCGTATCGACAACCAGCTGCGCGGTCGTTCCGGCCGTCAGGGTGACCCGGGCGAGTCCCGCTTCTACCTGTCGCTGGGCGACGACCTGATGCGCCTGTTCAAGGCTCAGATGGTCGAGCGCGTCATGTCGATGGCGAACGTTCCGGACGACGTCCCGATCGAGAACAAGATGGTCACCCGCGCCATCGCCTCCGCCCAGTCGCAGGTCGAGCAGCAGAACTTCGAGACGCGTAAGAACGTCCTGAAGTACGACGAGGTGCTCAACCGGCAGCGCGAGGTCATCTATGGCGAGCGCCGCCGCGTCCTGGAGGGCGAAGACCTCCAGGACCAGATCCGGCACTTCATGGACGACACGATCGACGACTACATCCGGCAGGAGACCGCCGAGGGATTCGCCGAGGAGTGGGACCTGGACCGGCTGTGGGGCGCCTTCAAGCAGCTCTACCCGGTGAAGGTCACCGTCGAGGAGCTGGAGGACGCTGCCGGGGACCTGGCGGGCGTCACCGCCGAGTTCATCGCCGAGTCGGTCAAGAACGACATCCACGAGCAGTACGAGGAGCGCGAGAACACGCTCGGCTCCGACATCATGCGTGAGCTGGAGCGACGCGTCGTCCTCTCGGTGCTCGACCGCAAGTGGCGCGAGCACCTCTACGAGATGGACTACCTCCAGGAGGGCATCGGCCTGCGGGCCATGGCGCAGAAGGACCCGCTGGTCGAGTACCAGCGCGAGGGCTTCGACATGTTCAACGCCATGATGGAGGGCATCAAGGAGGAGTCCGTCGGCTACCTGTTCAACCTGGAGGTCCAGGTCGAGCAGCAGGTCGAGGAGGTTCCGGTGCAGGACGGCGCCGAGCGCACCTCGCTGGAGAAGGAGAGCGCCGCTGCCGCCCCGCAGATCCGCGCCAAGGGCCTGGAGGCCCCGCAGCGGCCGGACCGGCTCCACTTCTCCGCTCCCACGGTGGACGGGGAGGGCGGTGTCGTCGAGGGCGACTTCGCCAACGACGACGACGCGCGGTCCGGCTCCTCGGACGGCATGACGCGTGCGGAGCGCCGCAAGGCCCAGAAGAGCGGTGGCGGCGGCGGTCGCCGTCGCAAGAAGTAGTAGCGCCAGCGGCAGTACCACGGCAGGGGCCGGACACCAGGGGGTGTCCGGCCCCTGCCGCGGTTGCCGGGTCACCGCGGGCCGGTGTGGCCGGCCGTGAGGCGTTCGCCGCCCAACTCCACCGCGGCGCACCGCCAGCGCTGGTCGGGGCCCTGTTCCAGGCGGAAGGCCATCGCCCGGACCCGGTCGCCCGCGGCGATGCTGGCGAACGCCTCGACCACGCCGGTGGCGGGCTGGGCCCCATGGCAGTGGCGAAGAACGGGGCGGCTGCCCCGGGCGGCCCCCAGCGGGGTGCTCGGGGCCAGCTCGGCGAGCTGGTCGTAGGCCTCGCCGATGGTGTGGCCGAGCATCCAGTGCACCGGACGCTGGCCGCTGAGGACCGCGAGCAGGCGCTCGGCGAACCACTGGTGGGGCCGCTGTGGCCGGTGGGGCTGCTGCCTGCGGGACCGCTGTGGAGGTACCGACCGGGGACCGCTCTGGTCGCGTCGGCCGGCCGGCCTCGTCCTGTCCGTGCTCATGATCATCGCCCCCGTTGACCGGGCCCGGCATCTACCGGGCGGTAACTTGTGTTGGGGATCTTCTACGGGTGAGGCCGTCAGCGACGCAAGGGGCTTCCGGGCGCCGATCGGACGGGGGCGGATTCACCTATCCGTGGTTCGCCCCTTGTGGGGCAAGGGCGACGGCGGGGGTGACGGGGCGTCGGCCGTGGACGGACGCCCCCGGTTGCCGAAACCCGAAAGGGGACGTTCCCACGTATCCTGAGGACGTTTCCTCCTACGAAAGCGACCTGCCATGCGCGTGTACGTCCCCCTGACCCTTTCCGGTCTCGCAGCGGCGCACGGTGCGGGCGAGGTCGGCCCCGGACCGCTGACCGCCTACGCGGTGACCCCGGGGCTGCGCGAGTGGTACGTCTCCGACGACATCGAGGAGCTGGAGTACGCGGCGCTCAGCCGGGCCGCCGCCGCCTCGCTCCGGATGATCGCCGGGAACCCGGACGAGGTGCGCCGTCGGGTCGTCGTCGCTGTCGACGTACCGGACGGGGCCGCTGCCGCCGACCCCGATCACGGGCTGAGCGCGGCATCGCTGGGTGAGGTGCGGATCGGCGCCGCGCTGCCGCTGGCCAAGGCGGCGGCAGTGCACGTGGACGCCGACGACGCGGAGAAGGACGTGGCCGCCGCGGCGGCGGCCCTGGGGGCGGCGGACCTCGGCGACGACGACGCTCAGTTCACTGTGGACGGTGCCGAGGACCACGAGCTGCTCTGGTTCGGCGTGCAGGAGATTCCGCAGCTCATCGGCTGAGGGGCGGCGCTGTCGGACCCGGCAGGTACTTTTTCTGTATGACTTCCGGGGCGACACGCACACATCTGGTCTGGGACTGGAACGGCACCCTTCTCGACGACACCCATGCCGTCATCCAGGCGACGAACGCCGCGTTCGCGGAGGTCGAGCTGGCGCCGATCACGCTGGAGCAGTACCGGGAGATGTACACCATTCCCATACCCCGGTTCTACGAGCGGTTTCTGGGCCGGCTGCCCACCGAGGCCGAGTGGGAACGGATGGACGGCAGCTTCCACCGGCACTACACGGAGCAGCGGGTGGCCTGCGGGCTCACCGCCGGGGTGGAGGAGCTGCTGCATCGGTGGCAGCGGGCCGGGCGCAGTCAGTCGCTCCTGAGCATGTACGGGCACGAGCAGCTGGTGCCGGTGGTGCGGGGGTACGGAATCGAGCGGCGGTTCGTCCGCGTCGAGGGGCGTACGGGGCCGTCCGGCGGGAGCAAGGCGCTCCACATGGAGCGGCACTTCGAGGCACTGGCCGGCGTGGACGGGATCGCGCCGGAGCATTCGGTGGTCATCGGGGATGCGCTGGACGATGCGGTGGCGGCGGCGCATGTGGGTGCTCGGGCCGTGCTGTACACCGGGGGGTCGCACAGCCGGAGCAGTCTGGAGGGGGCGGGGGTGCCGGTGGTGGACAGCCTGGGGGAGGCGGTGGCGTTGGCGGAGACGTTTGCCGCGTAAGGGGTGGGCCTGGGCGGGTGCGGTGTGCGGGGGCCCGTGGCGCGGGGCTTTTCGGGGCGCTGCCCCGGGCCCCGGTCCTCAAGCGCCGGACGGGCTGGAGTGGTGCTCGGGCGGGCTGGAGTGGTGCTCGGGCGGGGCTGGAGTGGTGCTCGGGCGGGGCTGGAAGGTGTCCTCAAGCGCCGGACCGGTTGGAGCGGTGCTCGGGTCGGCTGGATTTGAGTACCTTCAGGAACTCTCGCATCCAGGCCGGGTGGTCCGGCCAGGCCCGGGACGAGACCAGGGTGCCGTCCACCACCGCTTCCGTGTCCTGGAAGGTCGCGGCCGCGCTCTGCATGTCCGGTTCCAGGGCCGGGTAGGCCGTGACGTTGCGGCCGCTGAGGTTCCCGGTGGCGGCGGTGATCAGGGGGCCGTGGCAGATCTGGGCCACCGGGCGGTCCGCGGAGAAGAAGGCGCCGACGATCTTCCGCAGCTCGGCGTTGTTGCGGAGGTACTCGGGGGCGCGGCCGCCGGGGATCACCAGGGCGATGTAGGCCCCGGGGTCGACCTCGGAGAAGGACAGGTCGGCGGGCCAGGTGTAGCCGGGCTTCTCCGTGTACGTGTCGAAGCCGGGTTCGAAGTCGTGGACCACGAAGCGCAGCGTCTTGCGCTCGGGGGCCGCGATGTCGACCTCGTACCCCTCCTCCAGCAGCCGCTGGTACGGGTAGAGGACTTCGAGCGACTCGGCGGCATCGCCGGTGACGATGAGGATCTTCTGCGGCATGGCGGGCTCCTCGGGGCCGGTGGCCCCGATGGCGTTTCCAGGGCCTGAATCCGTGCGGTACGGACAGACTGCCCCGGTTTCGGGAGTTCGCCAAGGCGGCGCGGCGCACTGTCCAAAGTGTCAAAGTTCGGGGGGTTCTTTTGTACACAAGCAGCTCATGACGCGGTGGGGTGCGGGGGCGATAGCCTGGTGCCGTGATCAGCGCGATACGCCTCGGGGGCAGCGAAGCCCCCGGCCGCCGCCCGGAGTGCCACCGCACCCGGGCGATCCGCGATCTTCCGACTCCGGACCGACTGCCGAACATGGCCAATACGGTCCCGGGTATCTCTCGAAGCGGCATAGCGTCGACCCAGACCGGAAACCCCGCGTCGTGGCGGTACGCCGCTTTTCTCACCTACGTCACGCAACGGCGCGCGACAGGAGCCAGAGGACATGCAGACCAAGCTGGACGAAGCCAAGGCCGAGCTGCTCGCAGGGGCCGCCAAGGTAGCTGAAAACGGTCCGGGCGGTGGTGTCGGTGGCCCGGAAGGTGCCCCCCGGGCGCGGGTTGCCGCTGCCGGGGCCGACGAGAGCGCCCGTACCGGTCAGGACACCGTGCTCGCCTACCTCCAGCGCTACTACCTGCATACGGCTCCGGAGGACCTCAGCGGCCGTGACCCGGTCGACGTCTTCGGCGCCGCCGCCTCGCACTACAGGTTGGCCGAAAACCGTCCGCAGGGCACCGCGAACGTCCGGGTGCACACCCCGACCGTCGAGGAGAACGGCTGGACCTGCAGCCACTCCGTCGTCGAGGTCGTCACCGACGACATGCCCTTCCTGGTGGACTCCGTCACCAACGAGCTGTCCCGGCAGGGGCGCGGCATCCACGTCGTGATCCACCCGCAGGTCACGGTCCGCCGCGATGTCACCGGCAAGCTCATCGAGGTCCTCTCCGGCGGACCCGGCATCCCGAAGAGCATCAGGAGCGCCAAGAGCACCAAGGGCCGCAAGGACGCCACGGACACCAAGGGCGGCAAGGACGAGCTGCCGCACGACGCGCTCGTCGAGTCCTGGATCCACGTCGAGATCGACCGCGAGACCGACCGCGCCGACCTCCAGCAGATCACCGCCGACCTGATGCGCGTCCTGTCCGACGTACGGGAGACCGTCGAGGACTGGGGGAAGATGCGCGACGCCGCCCTCCGGATCGCCGACGACCTGCCCGGCGAACCGCTGGACGAACTCGCCGACGAGGAGGTCGAGGAGGCCCGCGAGCTGCTGCGCTGGCTGGCCGCCGACCACTTCACGTTCCTCGGCTACCGCGAGTACGAGCTCAAGGACAGCGACGCGCTCGCCGCCGTACCCGGCACCGGTCTCGGCATCCTGCGCTCCGACCCGCACCACAGCGAGGACGAGGCCCACCCGGTCAGCCCGTCCTTCGACCGGCTGCCCGCCGACGTCCGGGCCAAGGCCCGCGAGCACAAGCTCCTCGTCCTGACGAAGGCCAACAGCCGGGCCACCGTGCACCGCCCCAGCTACCTCGACTACGTCGGCGTGAAGAAGTTCGACGCCAAGGGCAACGTCGTCGGCGAGCGGCGCTTCCTCGGGCTGTTCTCCTCCGCCGCCTACACCGAGTCCGTGCGCCGGGTGCCCGTCATCCGCCGCAAGGTCGCCGAGGTCGTGGAAGGCGCGGGCTTCTCGTACAACAGCCACGACGGCCGCGACCTGCTCCAGATCCTGGAGACCTACCCGCGCGACGAGCTGTTCCAGACGCCCGTCGACCAGCTCCGCTCCATCGTGACCTCCGTCCTCTACCTCCAGGAGCGCCGCCGGCTGCGGCTCTACCTGCGCCAGGACGAGTACGGGCGCTACTACTCCGCGATCGTCTACCTCCCCCGCGACCGCTACACCACCGGCGTACGCCTGCGGCTGATCGACATCCTCAAGGAGGAGCTCGGCGGCAACAGCGTCGACTTCACCGCCTGGAACACCGAGTCGATCCTCTCCCGGCTGCACTTCGTCATCCGGGTCCCGGCCGGCACCGAGCTGCCGCATCTGACGGACGCCGACGCCGACCGGATCGAGGCCCGTCTCGTCGAGGCCGCCCGGTCCTGGGCCGACGGCTTCCAGGAGGCGCTCACCGCCGAGCTGGGCGAGGAGCGCGGCGCCGAACTCCAGCGCCAGTACGGCCACTCGTTCCCCGAGGGCTACAAGGCCGACCACTCGCCGCGCGCCGCCGTGGCCGACCTGGTCCACCTGGAGACCCTCAAGCGGGGCGAGAAGGACTTCGCCCTCAGCCTGTACGAGCCGGTCGGCGCGGGCCCCGGCGAGCGCCGCTTCAAGATCTACCGGACCGGTGAGCAGGTCTCCCTGTCCGCCGTCCTCCCGGCGCTCCAGAAGCTCGGCGTCGAGGTCGTCGACGAACGGCCGTACGAGCTGCGCTGCGCGGACCGTACGCACGCCTGGATCTACGACTTCGGGCTGCGGATGCCCTTGGCCAGCGGCAACGGCGGCTACCTCGCCGACGACGCCCGCGCCCGCTTCCAGGAAGCCTTCGCCGCCGTCTGGAAGGGCGAGGCGGAGAACGACGGCTTCAACACGCTGGTCCTCGGCGCCGGGCTGAACTGGCGCCAGGCCATGGTGCTGCGCGCCTACGCGAAGTACCTGCGGCAGGCCGGGTCCACCTTCAGCCAGGACTACATGGAGTCCACGCTCCGCAACAACGTCCACACCACCCGGCTGCTCGTCTCGCTCTTCGAGGCCCGCATGTCGCCCGGTCGCCAGAGCGCCGGAACGGAGCTGACCGACGGGCTCCTGGAGGAGCTGGACGGCGCCCTGGACCAGGTCGCCTCGCTGGACGAGGACCGGATCCTGCGGTCCTTCCTCACCGTCATCAAGGCCACCCTGCGCACCAACTTCTTCCAGAGCGCAAGCGAGGGAAGCGATAAGAGGGGCCAGCACACGGAGGACGGCACGCCGCACTCCTATGTCTCGATGAAGTTCGACCCGCAGGCCATCCCGGATCTGCCCGCGCCCCGGCCGGCGTACGAGATCTGGGTCTACTCGCCCCGCGTGGAGGGCGTCCACCTGCGCTTCGGCAAGGTCGCCCGCGGCGGGCTGCGCTGGTCGGACCGGCGCGAGGACTTCCGTACGGAGATCCTCGGCCTGGTCAAGGCGCAGATGGTGAAGAACACCGTCATCGTGCCCGTCGGCGCCAAGGGCGGCTTCGTCGCGAAGCAGCTCCCGGACCCGTCGGTGGACCGCGACGCCTGGTTCGCCGAGGGCATCGCCGCGTACCGCACGTTCATCTCCGCGCTGCTCGACATCACCGACAACATGGTGGCGGGCGAGGTCGTGCCGCCCGCCGACGTCGTCCGGCACGACGAGGACGACACCTACCTCGTCGTCGCCGCCGACAAGGGCACCGCGAGCTTCTCCGACATCGCCAACGAGGTCGCCGTCGCCTACGGCTTCTGGCTCGGCGACGCGTTCGCCTCCGGCGGCTCGGCCGGCTACGACCACAAGGGCATGGGCATCACCGCCCGGGGCGCCTGGGAGTCCGTCAAGCGGCACTTCCGGGAGCTGGGCCACGACACCCAGACCGAGGACTTCACCGTCGTCGGCGTCGGGGACATGTCCGGTGACGTGTTCGGCAACGGGATGCTGCTCTCCGAGCACATCCGCCTCGTCGCCGCCTTCGACCACCGGCACATCTTCATCGACCCCGACCCGGACGCCGCCACCTCGTACGCCGAACGGCGCCGGCTCTTCGACCTGCCCCGCAGCTCCTGGGCCGACTACGACACGGGCCTGCTCTCCGCGGGCGGCGGGATCCACCCGCGCAGCGCCAAGTCGATCCCGCTCAACCCGCACGTCCGCGAGGCGCTCGGCATCGACCCCTCGGTGAGCAAGATGACGCCCGCCGACCTGATGCGGACCATCCTCAAGGCCCCCGTCGACCTGATGTGGAACGGCGGCATCGGCACGTACATCAAGGCCGTCTCCGAGTCGAACGCCGACGTCGGCGACAAGGCCAACGACGCGATCCGCGTCAACGGCGAGGACCTGCGGGCCAAGGTCGTCGGCGAGGGCGGCAACCTCGGCGCGACCCAGCTCGGCCGGATCGAGTTCGCCCGTGGCGGTGGCCGGATCAACACCGACGCGATCGACAACAGCGCCGGTGTGGACACCTCCGACCACGAGGTGAACATCAAGATCCTGCTCAACGGTCTGGTCCGGGACGGCGACATGACCGTCAAGCAGCGCAACAAGCTGCTCGCCGACATGACCGACGAGGTCGGCGCGCTCGTCCTGCGCAACAACTACGCGCAGAACGTCGCGCTCTCCAACGCCTGTGCCCAGGCCCCGTCCCTGCTCCACGCCCAGCAGCGCTTCATGCGGCGCCTGGAGCGCGACGGCGCTCTCGACCGGGCGCTGGAGTTCCTGCCCGCCGACCGGCACCTCCGGGAACTGCTGAGCAACGGCAAGGGGCTCAGCCAGCCCGAGCTGGCCGTGCTGATCGCGTACACCAAGATCACGGCGGCGGGCGAGCTGATCTCCACCGTCCTGCCGGACGACCCGCACCTGCAGAAGCTGGTGCACGCCTACTTCCCGAGCCAGCTGCGCGAGCGGTTCCCCGAGGCGGTCGACGGGCACGCGCTGCGGCGCGAGATCATCACGACGGTCCTGGTCAACGACACGGTGAACACCGCCGGATCGACCTTCCTGCACCGGCTGCGCGAGGAGACCGGGGCGTCGATCGAGGAGATCGTGCGGGCCCAGTTCGCGGCCCGTGAGATCTTCGGCCTGTCCCGGGTGTGGGACGCCGTCGAGGCGCTCGACAACAAGGTCGCCGCCGACGTCCAGACCCGGATCCGGCTGCACTCGCGGCGGCTGGTCGAGCGCGGTTCGCGCTGGCTGCTGGGCAACCGGCCGCAGCCCGTCGCCATCGCGGAGACCATCGAAGGCTTCCGGGACGGTGTCGCGCGGGTCTGGGACGAGCTGCCGAAGCTGCTCAAGGGCGCGGACCTGGACTGGTACCACTCGATCCTGGACGAGCTGACGGCCGTGGGTGTGCCGGACGAGCTGGCGGTCCGGGTGGCCGGGTTCTCCTCCGCCTTCCCGGCGCTGGACATCGTGGCCATCGCCGACCGTACGGGCCAGGCACCGCTGGAGGTCGCCGAGGTCTACTACGACCTCGCGGACCGGCTGCGGATCACTCAGCTGATGGACCGGATCATCGAACTGCCGCGGGCCGACCGCTGGCAGTCCATGGCCCGCGCGTCCATCCGCGAGGACCTGTACGCGGCGCATGCCGCGCTCACCTCGGACGTGCTGAGCGTGGGGAGCGGATCCGCCACGCCGGAGCAGCGGTTCCGGGCGTGGGAGGAGAAGAACGCGGCGATCCTGGCTCGGTCGCGGTCGACGCTGGAGGAGATTCAGGGGTCGGACGCGTTTGATCTGGCGAATCTGTCGGTGGCCATGCGGACGATGCGGACGCTGTTGCGTACGCACGCGTAGCCGTTGGCGTACGTCTGTGGGGGCCGGTGCCGTTGGTGGTGCCGGCCCCCTCCGCGTGGGGTTTCGTCCTCAGGCGCCGGACGGGCCGGGCGGGTGTCCTCAAGCGCCGGACGGGCTGAAGAGATGTCCTCAAGCGCCGGACGGGCTGGATTTGGCTGGACGGGCTGCGGACTGTTCGGGCCGGCTGGGGGATTGGCCGGGCGGGCTGGGGACTGTTCGGGCCGGCTGGGGGATTGGCCGGGCCGGGAAGGGTTACTTGCGGTTGGTGAAGGCCTCGTACGCTGCCACCACTTCCTTCGCCGGGCCGTCCATCCTCAAGGTGCCCGCCTCCAGCCACAGGGCCCGGTCGCAGGTGTCGGTGATGGATTTGTTGCTGTGGCTGACCAGGAAGACCGTGCCCGCCTCGGCGCGGAGTTCCTTGATGCGGTCCTTGCTGCGGCGCTGGAACTTCGCGTCGCCCGTGGACAGCGCCTCGTCGATCAGGAGTACGTCGTGGCTCTTGGCCGCCGCGATGGAGAAGCGGAGCCTCGCGCCCATGCCCGAGGAGTACGTGCGCATCGGCAGCGTGATGAAGTCGCCCTTCTCGTTGATGCCGGAGAAGTCGACGATCTCGTCGTAGCGTTCCCGGATCTGCTCGCGCGTCATGCCCATCGCGAGCCCGCCCAGCACCACGTTGCGCTCGCCGGTCAGGTCGCCCATCAGGGCAGCGTTCACGCCGAGCAGCGAGGGCTGGCCCTGGGTGTGGATCCGGCCCCGCGACGGCGGAAGCAGCCCCGCGACGGCCTTGAGCAGGGTCGACTTGCCCGAGCCGTTGGAGCCGATCAGGCCGATCGCCTCGCCCTTGTACGCGGCGAAGCTGACGCCCTTCACGGCGTGCACCTCGCGGGCACCGGGGGTCGCGCGGCGGGTGGTGAGCCTGCTGAGCGCCGAGGTGGCGCTGCCCTTGCCCGTACGCGCGCCGTTGACCGTGTACGTGATGTGGACGTCGTCGACGACGACCGTCGGGACACGGTGGTCCCCGGAGGGGTCCTTGTGGTCAGCCACGTCCGTAGGTCTCCTCGGCCTTCCAGAAGTACACGAATCCGGCCACGCCGCAGAGCAGGGCCCAGCCCAGCGCCGCCGCCCACACGTGTGCCGGCAGCCCGCTGTAGCTGTCGATGAGGGCGTACCGCATGAGGTTGATGTAGATCGCCGCCGGGTTGTACTCCAGCAGCACCATCACCGCGTGCGGCACCCGGTCGCCGGCCAGCAGGTGGTCCAGGCTCCACATGACGCCGGAGGAGTACATCCAGGTCCGCAGCACGAACGGCGTCAGCTGGGCGATGTCCGGGGTCCGCGCGGTCAGCCGGGCCATCGTCATCGACAGTCCGGTGTTGAACACGGCCTGGAGGGCGAGCGCCGGGATCGCCAGCAGCCAGGACGGCCGCGGGTACTGGCCGAACACCAGCAGGATCAGCACCAGCGCGCCCATCGAGAACAGCAGCTGCTGCAACTGCTGGAGGGCCAGCGCGACCGGCAGCGAGGCGCGCGGGAAGTGCAGGGCCCGCACCAGGCCGATGTTGCCGCTGATCGCCCGCGTGCCCGCGGTGATCGAGCTGCTGGTGAAGGTCCAGATGAAGACCCCGGTGACGAGGAACGGAACGAAGTCCTCCACCCCGCGCCTGGTGTCCATCAGGACGCCGAAGATGAAGTAGTAGACCGTCGCGTTCAGCAGCGGCGTCATGATCTGCCAGATCTGGCCGAGCTTCGCCCGGCTGTACTGGGCCGTCAGCTTGGCCGTCGCGAACGCGGCGATGAAGTGCCGCCTGCCCCAGAGCTGCCGGATGTACGCGGGCAGCGAGGGCCGGGCGCCGCTGACCGTCAGCCCGTGCCGGGCGGCCAGGGCGGCCAGCTCACCGGGCGCGTAGGTGGGGGCGGCCCCGGCGGGGGAGCTCACCGGGGTTGGCGGGGCTGCTGTCTGGCTCACCACGAACGATCGCTTTCGACGGAAGCGGAACGGAATGGAACTGACGGGAAGGGAGGGGGCGGGAGGGGGTGGGACGAATTGGGTGGGGCGGAGCGGAAGGAAACGGAACGGAAAAGGGTGGGCGGAAGGGGGGCGGAACGATACGGTCCCGTAGGGACGCCCTCGTTGGGACGGGACCGTATCGTCGTAACGCTGAGAGTAGGACGCTTCTACGTCGCAACGCAACCGTTTCGTCGCGGCCGACTATCATGCGGGCCATGACCACCGAACGGGGAACCCGCCGCCGCGCCCCCGCAGGCGCCGCCGTCCTGCGGGAGGACGTGACGGACGCCATCCGCGCCGCCGTCTTCGAGGAACTCGCCGCGGTGGGGTTCGCCCGGATGTCCATCGAGGGCATCGCCCGGCGCGCGGGCGTCGGCAAGACCGCCGTCTACCGCCGCTGGAAGTCCAAGCTGGCGCTCGTCCTCGACCTGGTCGCGGCCGTCGCCGCCCAGGGGATGCCCGCCCCGGCCACCGGTTCGCTGTACGGGGACGTGCGCGCCGTCCTCGAACTGGCCGCCTACGCCCTGCGCCACCCGGTCGCCTCGCAGGTCATCCCGGACCTGCTGGTCGAGGCGGCCCGCAATCCGGACATCTCCGAGGCGATCAAGGCCGCCCTCCTGGACCAGCAGCAGGGCGTCGCCGCCGTGGTGGTGAGGGAGGCGGTGGCCCGGGGGGAGCTGCCGGAGGGAAGCGATCCGGACCGGGCGCTCGACCTCATCGTCGGACCGCTGTACTGGCGGCTCGTCGTCGTCCGGGGCGAACTGCCCAAGGGCTACCTGGACGATCTGGCCGCCTCGGCGGTCGCCGCACTCAAGCACGTCTGAAGATGCTCAGCCCGTCGGCACCCGCGCCAGGACCTCGCCCGTGCGCGGGCCGAACGTCAGCACCGTCGCGTTCTCGGGCAGCCGCTGGAAACGGGTCAGCAGCAGCCAGCGCACCCCGTACCGGGCGGTGATCCGGTCCCGCCGGGCCTGCGGGGTCGACATGTCGAGGTAGGCGGCCACCGCCCGGCTCCTCTCCCGCCGCTCCGTGTGCGCGAGCCCCGCGTCCGGCAGCGCGTCGGCCAGGACGTACGCTCCGTGCCCGGCCAGCGCGTACATCGCCGGGCGGCTGTCCGTCAGGACCACCTCGCCCGGGGGCACGTACGCGGTCGCCCAGGCGTACGGCTCCCCGGCCGCGCGCGCCCCCTCGGCCGCCGGAGGCCCCGTGGTCCGGCCGGCGGCGGGGGCGCGCGCGGCGGTGAGCCCGTTGTAGTACGGCCACAGCGCCGCCACGGCCACCGCGCACACGACGGCGAACGCCCACCGCCACACGGTCGGCCGGATCCGGGTCCGCGTCCGGACCGCGATCAGGGCGAGGCATCCGACCGCCGCGCCGATCGCCGTCGGCGGGTGGACCAGCAGGACGAGCCCGAGCAGCACGCCGGTCCCGGCCGCCTCCGCCCACCGGGGCGTCCGGCCGGGCCTCGGATCGCCGGGGCCGGCGGTCCGGGCGGTCGCGCGCCCCGTCCACGCCCACAGGTGCAGGGTGACCGCGACCGCGAACGTGCCCGGCGCGCTCCAGCGGGCCGGGTCCGCCCAGTGGATCAGGGCCGGCGGCACCAGCAGGAGGACCGGCACCCAGCGGTTCGGGGTCAGCAGCCGGGTGAGCCGGCCGATCCCGGTGAGCAGGAGCAGCAGGTTCACCGACGCGGCCAGCGCGACGACGGACCGGCCCGAAAGCCCGGTGGCACGGGCGGCCAGACCCTGGAGCAGCGCGTACGGGGAGTAGTGCGCGCTCGCCACGGCGGGCAGGTCGGTCATCGGGAACGCCGGATGCAGCAGATTCACCCGCAGCCGTTCGACGACCGCCGCCTGGAGCCCGGTCTCGCAGCACAGCGGAGCCTGCCAGGCCGCCGCCGACAGCACCGCCCACAGCAGTCCGCCCAGCACGAGGTACGGCGACGGCAGCCACAGGGGAGGCCGGGCCGCTCCGTCGGCCCCGTCGCCCCCGGTCGTGGCGGGCGGGAGGCCGGTGGGCGGGGCGGAGGAGGCAGCGGAGAAGAGGGGCACATCTCATGGGTTCCGTGCGGCGGGGCCGCTCTCCCCGCCGCCACCCGTCCGAGGGATTCCCCGCGACGGCTTCGGGAACGCCGGAGACGTTACGGGGTGTCGCCGGGCGGGTCGGCCAGGAGCCGGTCCGCGACCCGGGCCGCCGCGCCGCCGTCGTCCAGGTCGCAGTAGTCGCGGCGGAAGCTCTCGTACGCGTCGGCGTGCCGGGCCGCCAGCGACCGGGTGTCGCGCAAGGCCTGGGCCACCTCGTCCGTCGTGACCAGCAGCGGCCCCGGCGCCCGGGTCTCGAAGTCCAGGCAGAAGCCGCGCACGGTGTCGCGGTAGTGCTCCAGGTCGTAGGTGTGGAAGAGCATCGGCCGGCCCGTCAGCGCGAAGTCGAACATCAGCCCCGCGTAGTCCGTCACCAGGACGTCGGCCACCAGCATCAGCCCGGCCGCCCCCGGGTGCCCGGACACGTCGAGCACACCGGGGCCGGTCGGGACGCTGCCGGTGACCCGGGGGTGGCGGCGGACCAGCACCGTGTGACCCGGACCGAGCGCCCGCGCCAGGGCGCCCGGGTCGAGTGCCGGGTCCCAGCGGTACGGGCCGGGGGCCGTGCGGTCGGCGGACGTGGCCGGGGGGTGGGCCAGGTGGTCGCGGTAGGTCGGGGCGTACAGCACGACGCGGTGGTCCTGCGGGATTCCGAGGCCGGACCGTACCTCCTCGGCGGCCTTGTCCCGGTCGGGCGGGAACAGCGTGTCGTTGGCGGGCGACCCGGCCTCCAGCACCTCGCCCCCGTACCCCAGCGACCGGCGCAGCCACGGGGTGGCGAAGCGGCTCGGGGAGACCAGCACCGACCACTGGGCCGACCGCTGCGGCAGGGTGGCGAGGTGCTGGTGGTCGGCGTAGAGGGTGTCCGAAAGGCCGCCGCCGAACCGGCCGAGCGGGGTGCCGTGCCAGGTCTGGACGACCGTCTGCCCCGGCCGCCGCTCGAACCACCCGGGCAGCTGCTCGTCCGTGACGATCCGGCGGGAGAGGGCCAGCGCCTCGTACCAGGCGGAGCTGTGCACGGGGACGGCCCGCGCGCCGGGCGGGACGTGGGTGGTGCGGCCGGGGGTGGTGCCGGTGACCCACAGGTGCTCGGTCTCCGTGCCCCGGCGTACGAGCTCGGCGTGCACGGCGCGCGGGGAGTCGCCGCCCGCGTAGAGGACCGTGTCCCGGAGCGGGTGGGCCGTGCGCCGGTCGCGGTAGTGCGCGGCGCGCAGGAGCCGCCTGCCGTACGCGCTCCGCCCGACCGCCGGCAGGTCCGGTCCCGCGACCACGGACAGCCGGTCGCCGTGCCGCCGCTCCGGCCGCAGGGCGTCCGCCGCCGCGCCGCAGGGCAGCTGCGCGGCGGCGGAGCCGAGAACGCGTACGGGGCGGCCGTCCAGGCGGACCTCCCAGCGGCCTTCCGGGAGCGGCGGGGCGATCAGCGCGGAGAACCGGCCCGGTGCGCCGCCGGGGGCCTCACCCGTGGTCCCGTCCGAAGCCCCGCGCACGACGGCCTCCGCGACCGGGACCGTCTCGTGCAGCGTCTCGTGGCGCAGGATGAGGCGGCTGCCGGAGACCTCCGGTCCGCCGTCGGCCTCCGGCCGGTTTCCGGCGTACGCCCCCCGGATGCGCAGGCCCCCCTCCGGCGTGCGCTCCACCCGGTCCGCGTACGGGATCCCCGCCAGGTCCAGCACCAGGTCGCCCGCCGGGTCCGCGTACGCGGGCGGCGGCAGGTCCGGGGCGGCGGGCAACGGGACGCGGGTGCCGTCGGCGAGCAGCAGCCGGACCTGCCACCGTGCCCCGCTCACCGCCTCGACCTCCCGGGGGGCCCGGTGCGGGGCGGGCGGGGCGCAGGCGAGTTCGGCGAGCGGCACGCGCACGGTGAACGCGACCCCGTGCGCTCCTTGAGGCCCTTGCGGACTGTGGGGTCTGTGCGCCCCTTGCGCCCTGTGCGTCCCTTGCGGCCCGTGCAGCCTGTGCGGTCCGTTCGATCCTTGCTCCCCTTGCTCCCCTTGCTCCCCTTGCACTCCGTGCGCTCCTTGCGCCCCGTTCGCTCCCTGCATCCTGTGCGCCGGGGGTGCCACATCAGCCCCGCCTGCCGTATTCAGCTCACCCGCCCCACCAGTCCCGCCCGCCTCCGCGTACTCCACCGGGCAGGACCGCTCCTCGCTCCCGTCGCGTGTCAGCAGCAGCGCCGTGGGCCTGCTCCCGTCGAAGAGCCGGCCCGTGAGTTCCAGCGAGGCCCCTTCCGGCTCGCCGCCCCCCTCCGCCGCGACGGACCGGTGCCCCTCGGCCCGTGCCCGCAGCCGGGACACGGTCAGCCGGAGCCGGCCGCCCCGGTAGTCGAGCACCGCCCGCCGCCCGTCGCCCAGGTCATGCACCAGCGGCTGGTCCGCGCCCGCGTCCGGCGCGCGCACCGCCACCCGGCGGACCGCCCCGGGCCCGGCGAGAACCAGGCCGACCAGCCAGCCGCTCCCCGCCGTCGCGGGCAGCCGGTCCGGGTCGAGGACCATCTCGAAGCCCGCGTGGTCGTAACCGTGCAGCTCCTGGCCGGAGTTCACCGTCGCCTCGGGCGTGGACACGGAACGCACCGGTACCGGCCGCAGCTGCCTTCCCCGCTCCGCCCGGACCATGCCCACCATGAGCCGCTGCCGGGCGGAGGCGGCGGGGAGGTTGCGCAGATACGCGTACCCGCGCAGCCGCAGCTTGCCGTCCGCGCCCCAGCGCGCCTCCAGCAGCCGCGCCACCGCCGGGATGTCCGTGCGCGCGAGCCGGGCGCTCGCGCCGCGCACGCCGGGGTACACCGCCCGCCGCCGCCCCGGGGGGCCCTCGACGGCGAACGTGCCCGCCCCGTTGGCCCGCTCGAAGGCGAGGACCGCCAGCAGCTCGTCCAGACGCCGCTGCCGCACCAGCGACCACTTGATGCGCAGCTCCACCGGCAGCCCCTCCAGCGCCCCCGGCCCCGCCCGGTCGACGAAGGCCCCGGCGCCCTCCAGGAACGCCGCCCGGTACGCCTCGCCGCCCATCGGCAGCCCGTCCAGGAAGTACCCGAAGTCGTCACGCAGACAGGACGCGTCGTACGCCCGCCGCTGTGCCGCGTCCCGGCCGCCCAGGAACGCGCTGACCTGCTCGCACGCGGCGATCCGGTCCCGTACGCCCGTGACGTCCGTACGCCGTCGGGTGATCGAACCCTCCCGCACCCGCCAGTAGTAGACGTGTTCGTGCAGGACGTCGACGGACCCGGCGAGATGGTGCGCGGGGATCATCACCGGGGTGTCCTCGTACAGCTTGCCCTCGGGGAAGGCGAAGGCGTGCGCGTCCCAGAAGGAGCGCCGGAACACCTTGTTCCATGCCACCCGGTCGGCCAGCAGGCGTGGATCCCTGGTGATGTGGGTACGCGGCCGGGGGCCGGTCAGCCAGCGGTACTGCCAGGCCTGCTGCCGCCCCTGCCCGGTCAGCCGCCACACATTGCCGGTCACCAGATCGGAACCGGTCGACTCCAGCGAGGCCGTCATCCGCTCGTACGCGTCGTGCACGACGATGTCGTCGCTGTCGGCGAACGCCAGGTAGGGGACGGTGGGGGTGGTGTGCCGGACACCGGTGTTGCGGGCGGCGCTCAGGCCGGCGTTCTTCTGCCGCACCAGCCGGAAGCGGCTGTCCCGGGCGGCGAACCCCGCCGCGATCCGGGCGCTGCCGTCCGTCGAACCGTCGTCGACGAGCACCACCTCGATCGCTTCGAGGGTCTGTTCCGCCACCGACCGCAGGCAGTCCTCAAGGTAGGCCTCGACGTTGTGGACGGGGACGACGACGCTGAGGAGTGGCTTCATGTCCTGGTCAACAGGGGGCGGCTCCCGTGGTCACCGGCGCTGCCCCGAACGGGTGAACGCGGGCCATGGTCCGGGCAGGGCCGCGATTACGCTCGGCTGCCATGCGCACCCGAGCTTCCGTGCCCGCCCAGGCTGCCGTGCCCACCCGAGCTTCCGTGCCCACCCGGGCTTCCGTGAAGCGGTTCGTGCGTCGCCAGGCCATGCGGGCCGCCTACCGCACCGACCTGCGCCGCCCCCTCGACCCGGACCTGGCCGTCTACGGGGCGTACTGGAACCGGGGCGTCGCCTGCAATCCGGCCGCCATCCACGCCAAGGCCCGCGAACTGGTCCCGCACATCCGGGGCGTATGGGCCGTCTCCTCCCGGCATCGCGACCGGATGGAGCCCGGCGTGCCGTACGTCATCGAGGGCTCGCGCCCCTACTGGCGGGCCATGGCCGCCGCCAGCTACCTGGTCAACAACTCCAGCTTTCCCGGCGGTTTCACCAAACGGCCCGGTCAGCGCTATCTCCAGACCCACCACGGGACCCCGCTCAAGACCATGGGGCTGGACCAGCGCGCGTACCCCGCCCTCGCCCGGAAGGCCGACTTCGGCAAGATCCTCGCCCATGTCGGCCAGTGGGACTTCAGCCTCTCCGCCAACCCGCACACCACCGAGGTCTGGGACCGCGTCTACCCGGGCGCGTACGAACGGCTCGACCTCGGCTACCCCCGCAACGACGTCTACTTCACCGCCACCGCCGAGGACATCGCGAAAATCCGCGCCGGACTGGGCATCGCCGACGGCCGCATCGCCCTGCTCTACGCCCCGACCCACCGCGACTACCGCACCGGTTTCGTCCCCGACCTCGACCCGGAGCGCCTGGCACGCGAACTGGGCCCGCAGTACGTGGTGTTGGTGCGCGCCCACTACTTCTACGGGCGGTCCGCCGGGGTCGGCGCGGCAGGGCCGGGGCGGGTCATCGACGTCACCGGGCACCCCCGGGTCGAGGAACTGTGCCTGGCTGCCGACGCGTTGATCGCCGACTACTCCTCCCTGATCTTCGACTACGCCTGCCTGGACCGCCCGATCGTCGTCCACGCCCCCGACTGGGCCGCCTACCGGGCCGCGCGCGGGACCTGCTTCGACCTGCTCTCCGGGCGGCCCGGCGACACTCCCGGTCCCGTCACCGCCACCCCCGACCGGCTGGCCGACGTGTTCCGGACGGGGGAGTGGCGGTCACCGGAAGCGGCCGCGCTGCGCACCGCGTTCCGGGAGCGGTTCTGCCCGTACGACGACGGGCACGCGGCGGAGCGTGTCGTACGGCGGTTCTTCGACGTACGGGAATGAGTCCGGGCCCCGCACCCACCGGGCGCTGCTCGCCGGGCACCGCATCGACTACTTCGGCGTCGATGTGCGGGACGGCCCCAACGTGGACGCGGTGATGACGAATCCGTACCGCATCCCCGCCCGCTCCAACAGCGCCGATGTGGTGCTGTCCGGGCAGGGGTTCGAGCACATTCCGTTCTTCCGGGCGCTCGCCGCGCACTCGCGGCTCGAACTGCGCGAGGCCTGCACCGACTTCCCGCCGCAGAAGGGCATCTGGCGCGACTACCGGGCCATCGACGGGAAGGCCGCCTGCTGGGGCGACTCGGTCGGCGTCTTCCGCAAGCCTCAGCGCTATCCGCGCCTGACCATGTTCGCGGTACGGGAGCCGGCGGTGTGGTGGGCGAACCGGGTCGGTGGCGTGGACGGGATCCCGCTGCCCCGGCCGGTGGACGGCCGCGAGCGGTGCGGCAGGCCCGAGCCGGCCGTCGTGCCGGAGCGGACGCCGACACCGACACCGGAACAGGTGCCCGCGCCGGAGCGGACGCCGACGCCGGAACAGGCTCCCGCGCGTGCCGAGTCGGCGGGCTGAGCCATGAGCGGGCCCGGCGGGATCAATGGCAGGTTGACGAAAGATGACATGCGGCGCAAACCGCGCGTACTGTCCCGGGGCATGGCTTGGCGCAACGCCGTCAACGGCGTCCTTCAGCAGCTCACCGGATACCAGCTCAGGCGCATTACGGTGCCCGCCGCCCGCACCGCCCCCGCCCCCGCCGATCCCGCACCGGCTCCGGCCGCCGGACCCGCCCCCGCCCCCGGCCCGGATCCCGTTCCCGCTTCCGCGCCGGCCGCGACGGCTGCGAAACCCAGGGCGGAGAAGCCCGCGCTCGCGTTCCCACAGGACTACGACGACGAGGCGAAGGACATCATCCGCGCGGTCAAGCCGTACTCGATGACCTCGCCGGAGCGGCTCAACGCCTTCATCCTCGCCACCCGTTACATCGCCCGGCACGACATCCCCGGCTCCGTCGTCGAGTGCGGTGTCTGGCGCGGCGGTTCCATGCAGGCCTGCGCCCGGACCCTGCTGTCCGCCGGGGAGACCGAGCGCGACCTGTATCTCTTCGACACGTACGAGGGCATGACCCCGCCCACCGCCGAGGACCTGCGGCGCGACGGCCGGCCGGCCCAGGAACTGCTGGATGCCCAGGGCAAGGACCGGCCGATCTGGGCGGTCGCCTCGCTGGAGGACGTCAAGGCGGGCTTCGACAACGTTCCGTACCCGAAGGAGCGCGTCCACTACGTGCAGGGGCGGGTCGAGGACACCGTCCCCGAGCAGGCCCCCGAGCAGATCGCGATCCTGCGCCTGGACACCGACTGGTACGCCTCCACGAAGCACGAACTGGAGCACCTGTACTCCCGGTTGGTCAGCGGCGGAGTCCTCCTGATCGACGACTACGGATACTGGCAGGGGTCACGGCAGGCGGTCGACGAGTTCCTCGACAAGACCGGTGAGCGGCTCCTCCTGCTGCGGATGGACGAGGGCCGGATCGCCGTCAAGCCCTGACACCACGCCCCATGGCCCGAGCCCCGTGCCCTTCCCGGTACGGGGCTCGAACGCGCTCCCGGCACGCCCCCCCCGAGTGCGTGATTCCGCCCTCCGCGTCACCCGAACGGACGCCCTCGGGTGACCCGTCCCTCCGGCGCGGGTTGTACCCCACGGCCCCCGAAGGCCCCCTTCACGCCCTCGAAGCCTCAGCCCACGCCTCTGTCTCTCCGCCCCTCCACCCCTCTGTCTCTCCGTCCCTCTGTCTCTGTCTCCGCCCCCAGACGTTCATTGCCCCTGATGTCGTCCGCCCGGAAGGATCGTGCGCCGCGATGGCACCTCGTCTCACCGTCGTCGTCCCCCTCTACAACGTCGAGGAGTACCTCGGTGCCTGCCTGTCCTCGCTCGCCGAACAGACCATGCCGGACCTGGAGGTCGTCCTCGTCGACGACGGATCCACGGACAACGGCCCCGCACTGGCACAGGAGTTCGCGGACCGCGACCCGCGCTTCCGGCTGTTCCGGCAGGAGAACGCCGGACTCGGCGCGGCCCGCAACGCCGGGATCCGCGAGGCCCTGCCCGACACGGAGTTCCTGACGTTCGTCGACAGCGACGACGTCGTCCCGCCCGGCGCGTACGCCCGGATGCTGGCCGAACTCGACCGCTCCGGCTCCGACTTCGCCACCGGCAACGTGCTCAGGCTGCGGGCGAACGGGGATCTCGAACAGTCCCCGATGTTCCGTGAGCCGATGGAGAAGGCCCGGCAGGCCACCCACGTCACCCGGGACTGGATCCTGCTCGGCGACCGCATCGCCTGCAACAAGGTCTTCCGCCGCGCCTTCTGGGACCAGCACGCCTTCGCCTTCCCCGCCGGCGTGCTGTACGAGGACATCGCCGTCGTCCTGCCCGCCCACTTCCTGGCCCGCTCGGTCGACGTCGTCGAGGAGCCCGTCTACCACTGGCGCGACCGTGACGGCTCGATCACCAGCCGGCGGGCCGTGCCCCGGGGCATCCGCGACCGGGTCACCGCCGTCACCACCGTCAGCCGCTTCCTGGCGGACCGGCTGGAGATGGCGGGGGCGACGGGCGCGACGGGGACGACGGGCCCGATCGAAGCCAAGCGGCGCTATGACGCCCATGCGCTCTCCGGCGACCTCTGGCTGTTCATCGAGGCGCTCGCGGACGGCGACGCGGAGTTCCACGAAGCGTTCCTGAAGCACGCGGGCGCGTTCGCCGCCACCGTCGAACCCGACGTACTCGCCTCACTGCCCCTCCATCTGAGGGTCAAGTGGCAGCTCATCCGGGAACGCCGGCTCCCCGAACTCCTCGCCCTCCTCGCCGACGAGAAGGCGGACCGGGACACCTTCCACGTACGGGGACTGCTCCGTCCCCGCGCCCAGCACCCCGCCGTCCGTGACCCGCTGCCGCCCGCCACGACCGCACTGACCTCCGCCGACCTGCCCGTCCACGCCCACCTCACCGAGGCCGTCTGGCGGGACGGGCTGCTGCACCTGACCGGCCACGCCTACGTGCGCAACGCCCCGGGCGGCCCGGTCCGGCTCGGCTGGCTGCGCTCCGGGAAGCGGCTGATCCCCCTGCGGACCCGCCCGGTCCCGGGCGGCGAGGCCACCGCCCGCTCCGGCCGCTCCCTGCACCGCTACGACCGCGCCGGATTCGAGGCCGTCGTGGACCCGCGCGCGCTCGCCAGGAGGGTGGGCGACGGCCGTACGACCTGGAAGCTGGAGGCCGTCGTCGTCGGTGCGGGCCGGCCGCGCCGGGGCCCCATGCGCCTCATCGGCACTCCGGCCCCGCCCGCCGTGACGTACACCGACGAGGGGACCCGTGTCGTCCCCGTCCTGTCCGGCAACAAGCTGGAGCTGCGCGCCGAACGTGTCGCCGCCGTCCTGACCGGGCAGTCGGCGGGCGAGGACACCGTGCGCCTGGAGGTGAAGATCCTCGGCGACGCCGGGCCGGTCGCCCTCAGGCTCACCGAGTGGCGCACCAAGGAGACCAGGGAGTTCGCCCTGCGCGGTTCGCTCGGCTCCCGGACGGCGGACATCCCGATCAGCGCCTTCCGCAGGAAGGACGACAGTGGCCCCCGCGCAGATGACAACAGCTCTGTCCGTGCGGAGGACGACATCTGGGGCGTCCAACTCGTCGGCGAAGGCGAACCGTTGACGGTGGCGGCCCGGACCGACGGCCAGGACGGACGCTATCCGCTGCCCGGCGGCCGTGAGCTGTACGCGGCCCCCAACCCCTCGGGCGATCTCGTGCTCACCGACCGGCCCGTCCAGCCCGTCGTCACCTCCGCCACCTGGACGGAGCCGGGAGAACTGGTGCTGGAAGGGGCGTTCCCGGTGCCGGCCGCCGCCCCCTACGAACTCGTCCTGCGGCACAGCGGCCACCACGAGGAGGTCGTCCCCGGCCTGGAGCGGGGAGACGGCGACGGCTTCCGGGCCGTGATCGCGCCCGCCGCCGTCGAGGGGCCGGGCGGCGCGCTGCCCCTCGCCGAGGGCCGCTGGTACCTCTTCCTGCGCGAGCCGGGGGAGCGGGACCCGCAGGCGTACCGGCCGCTACGGCTGAGCACTCCTCTCCATCACACCCTGCCGCGACAACAGCAGGCAGGCGGACGGGACTTCACCCTCCATCGGCGCCACCACGACCGGCTCGTCCTGGAATCCGGCAGCGCCCTGCCGGTCCAGGAACGAGGAGCGTACGGGCAGCGGATCCAGCGCGAGCGGTACGCCGGGCTGCGCGGCACCGGAGCGGCCGAACTGCGCCCCGCCGTCCTCTACTCCAGCTTCGACGGCCGCCAGTACTCCGACTCGCCCCGCGCCATCCACCGCGAACTCGCCGCGCGGGGACGGGACATCGAGCACCTGTGGGTGGTGCGCGACCAGCAGGCGGCGGTGCCCGAGGGCGTCCGCCCCGTCGCGCTGCACAGTGCGCAATGGTACGAGGCGCTGGCCCGCAGCCGCTGGGTCGTCACCAACACCCAACTGCCCGCGTGGTTCGAGCGGGCCGAGGGCCAGTGCGTCGTCCAGACCTGGCACGGCACCCCGCTCAAGCGCATCGGCCGCGACCTCGCGGGCACTCCGCACGCCGACGCCGCCTACCTGGCGTCCATGGAGCACCGGTCCGCGCAGTGGAGCCTCCTCGTCTCCCCGAACAGCTTCTCCACGCCCGTCCTGCGCCGCGCATTCGGCTACTCGGGCGAGGTCCTGGAGTGCGGCTACCCCCGCAACGACCTGCTGTACGCCCCCGACCGGGACAAGATCGCCGCCGCCGTACGCGAACGGCTCGCGATCCCCGAGGGGCGACGGGTGATCCTGTACGCCCCCACCTGGCGCGACGACCGCCCCCGGCGGGGCGGGCGCTACGGGCTCGATCTCCAACTCGACCTGGACCGGGCGCGGGAGGCCCTCGGCGACGACCACGTGCTTCTGGTGCGCCGCCACTACCTCGTCGGCGGGAGCATCCCCGACACCGCCTTCGTCCGGGACGTCTCGCGCCACCCGGACGTCGCCGAACTGCTGCTGATCAGCGACGCTCTGGTCACCGACTACTCCTCGATCATGTTCGACTTCGCGCAGACCTGCCGCCCGATGCTCTTCCACACCTACGACCTGGCCCACTACCGCGACACCCTGCGCGGCTTCTGCTTCGACTTCGAGCACCGTGCCCCGGGCCCCCTGATCCCCGACTCCGCCGGGATCGTGGCCGCCCTGCGCGACCCGGAGGCCGCCACCGCCGGGCACCGGGAGGCGTACGAGCGGTTCCGGGAGGCGTTCTGCGACCTCGACGACGGGACCGCCGCCGCCGGGGTCGTGGACCGGATGCTCAAGGGGGAGCAGGTATGAGCGACTTCAGCTGTGTGATCACCGGCGGTGGGGACAGCGAGGGACCGGGAGGCGCCGACGCCCTCCGCGCCTCCGTGGAGTCGGTGCTCGGCCAGTCGCTGCGCGGAGCCGAGGCCGTCGTGGTCCTCGCCTCCGCCGCCGGCCAGGCCGTCCGCACCGCCGCCCGCGCCCTCGCCGACCGGGCCCCCGGGCGGGTCCGCCTCGTCCACGCCGACCCGGCCGTCCGCACCACCGGGGCCCTGCGCAACGCGGGCCTGGACGCGGCGAGCGGCCGGTACGTCCTGGTCCTCACCACCGGCGAACGTCTCCAGCGGCACGCCTGCCGCAACCTCTGGCAGGCGGGCGAGACCAGCCGCGCCGACCTGATCGCCGGCCGCTGGAGCCGCATCAGCGACGAGAGCGGCAAGGAACGGGAACCCTCCTGGCAGAGCGGTCTCTACGCCCGCTCCCGCGTCCTCGCCCGGTTCACCGAGGCCCCCGAACTCGTCGTCAGGGACGCCCTGGTGACCGGATTCTGCCTGCGCCGCGAGGCCGTCAGACGGCACGGGCTGCGGTACGAGGAGGACCTGGCGCACGGCGAGATCCTGTTCGGCCCGCTCGCCGCCGCCGCGGTCGGCCGGATCGCCCTGGTCCGCCGGATGATCGTGACCGGCCGGGCCGTTCCCGACCGGGCCCGCGACCTCGCGGCCCTGGTCGAGGTCCACCGCCGGGTCGCCAACACCCTCCTCGCGCGCGGGTTGCCCGAACTGCGCGAGGAGCGGGAGAAGGCGTTCGCGCGCGACCATCTGGTGCCGCTCGCCCGGTCCTTCCCCCAGCTGTCCGCCGCCCGCCGCGACCGGGTCGCCCAAGACGCCGCCCGCACGCTGACCGCACCCGTCCCACCGGATCTGCCGCCGCTGGAGCGGGTCGCCGTGACCCTGCTGGCCCGGGGCGACGCCGAAGGGGTCCTCGCGGCGGCGTACGCGCTGAGCCGTCCCGCCATCGTGTGCGCGCCGTTGACGACGGGCGCGGACGGGCGGGTGACCTGGGGCGGCGACGCGGACGGGCGGGTGACTCGGGGCGGCGACGCAGACGGGGCGGTGACCCGGGGCGGCGACGCGCAGGGGCCGGACCTCGACATCACCGAACTCGGTCACCAGCACCGCCCGTTCGGCGAGCTGAGGCTGATGAACCGGCTCACCCGCTGCTCCACCGCCGAGAACGGCCGCCTGCTGCTCGAAGGGCGCCTCGTGCTGCCCGGTCACAGCGGCCCCGGCCCCGACACCCCCCTCACCGCCACCCTGGAGTTCCGGGCCCGGGGCGGGGCGCGCGCCGTCGCGTTCCCGGTCGAGGAGGTCCGGCACGACGGGAACGGGATCATCTGGCGCGCGCGGGCCGACGTCTCGCGCCGCCTGCGCCCCGTCGGCGTCCGCGACACCGCGTGGGACGCGCGGCTGACCGTACAGGCGGGGGGCTGTGACGGGCCCCGGTCCGTCAGCGATCTGTTCGCCCCGCAGGACCAGGTGGAAGGGCCGGCCCGGTTCGCCGCCCGGCCCCGGCTCGGGCGGCTCGCCGGAGACACCTGGGAGCCCTACATCACGCTGAAGGACCACTTCGCGCTCCGGCTGACCGCCCGCCGCCGCCCGGCCCTCGTCGCCCACCGCCTGATCCGCTACGCCACCCGCTTCCGGCCCGCCCGCAGGGCGAAGCTCCTCGTCCGGGCCCTGCGCAAGCGCCTGGAGCGCTACCGCTCCCGGGGCTTCAAGGTCCCCTTCCACAACACCTGGCTCACCCGGCTCCCCGTGCGCCGGGGCTCCGTCGTCTTCGAGAGCCACATGGGCACCTGCTACGGGGACAGCCCGCGCGCCCTGTACGAGGAGATCCGCCGCCAGGGCCTGAAACTGCGCGCCATCTGGTCCTACGACGCGTCCCCTGACGGCTTCCCGGACGACGCCCGCCTCGTACGCCGCTGGTCCTGGCGCTACCTGTGGGCGCTGGCCCGCGCGGAGTACTGGGTCGACAACCAGGGCTTCCCGCAGCAGTTGCACAAGCCCCGGCACACCACGTACCTCCAGACCTGGCACGGATCCGCGTACAAGCGCATGGGCTTCGACGAGACCCGCGTACGGCTTCAGAACGCCCCCCGGCGCGAGCGGCTCCAGCAGGCCGTGGACCGCTTCGACCACTTCCTCGTCCGCTCCGAGCACGACGTGAACACCCTCGCCCGCGCCTACCGGCTGCCCGAGGAACGGCTTCTGCGCACCGGCTACCCGCGCAACGACGCCCTGATCGCGGAGCGCACCCGGTCCGAGACCGAAGGACGGCTGCCGCGCCCGCCGCTGGCCGGGGTGCTCGGGCTGGACGACCACAAGAAGACGGTGCTGTACGCCCCGACCTTCCGGGGCAGCCCCGGAAAGCAGCGAAGGAGCGGACTCCTCCTGGACGTACGGGAGTTCGCGGAACGGTTCGGCGACACCCACACCCTGCTCGTCCGGTCGCACTACCTGGAGTCCGCCCGGCTGCCGGTCTGCCCGCCCGGGACCGTCGTCGACGTCTCGCGCCACCACGACGTCAGCGAACTCCTCGCCCTCACCGATGTGCTGGTCACCGACTACTCCTCCATCATGTTCGACTTCGCCCTCCTCGACCGGCCCGTCGTGCTGTTCGCCCCCGACCTCGACGCGTACGCGGTTGAGCGCGGCAGCTACTTCGACCTGCGGGAGAAGGCCCCCGGGCCGGTGGCCGCGACGCAGGAGGAGCTGTTCGAGGCGCTCGCGGAACTGAAGAAGTCCGACACCCGGTACGCCGACCGGCGCCGGGCCTTCGCCCAGCAGTTCGGGTCCTACGACCGAGGCGACGCGGCCCGCAGGACCATCGCCGCCGTCTTCGCCCCCGGCAGCTCCCGAGCCTCCCAAGGCCCACGCGCCTCCCAAGCCTCCCAAGCCTCCCAAGCCTCCCAAGCCTCCCAAGACCCCCGGGAATCCCAGGGCGTCCGCCACACCACCGACCACGACCGGGGGGCCGGCCGATGAGCCGTGACATCTTCATCGTCTCCAACAGCACCGACGAACTCGGCGGTGTCACCGGCTGGATGCACCAGACCGCCCGCCTCTTCGCCGGCCAGGGCCACCGGGTCCACGCCATCGGCATCCACGCCGCCGACCTCACGATGGCGCTGCCCGAACGGCCCGCCCACCCCGTCACCGCCCTCTACCCCGCCCACCCCCCGACCCCCTGGACGCCCCGGGGCATCCGCGACCGCTTCCGGATCCCCGCCCGGCGCAAGGAGGCCGCCCGGGTCGCCGCCAAGAAGCAGGCCGTCGGCCGGCTCTCGGAGATCTTCGCGACCGCCCGCCCCGGCGCGGTCGTCATCGTCACCCAGGTCTGGGCGATGGAGTGGGTCGGGGAGGCCGACACCACCGGGCTGCGGGTCATCGGGATGAGCCACGAGTCCTACGCCTACTCCCGCGCGAGCCACCGCTACCGCTGGATCAGGAACCACTACAAGGACCTCGACCACTGGCTCGTCCTCACCGAGGAGGACGCCGACCAGTGGGCCGGGGACGGCATGAACAACGTCGGCTTCCTGCCCAACGCCCTCTCCCGCCTCCCCCTCGTGCCCTCTCCACGCACCGCGCGGACCGTCGCCAGCATCGGCCGGCTCAGCGACCAGAAGGGCATCGACCTGCTCCTGGACACCTGGGCCCTGGTCGCTCCGTCCCGCCCCGACTGGCGGCTGCGCGTGTACGGGGCGGGCGAGGACGAGACCGCGCTGAAGGCGCAGTGCACCGCCCTCGGCCTCGACGGTTCCGTGGAGTGGATGGGCCGCACCGACGACGTCGAGCGGGCCCTCGCCGGCGCCTCCGTCTTCGTCCAGTCCTCGCGCGGCGAGGGCTTCCCGCTCGCGCTGCTGGAGGCGATGGCCAGTGGCGTGCCCTGCGCCGCGTTCGACTGCGCGCCCGGGGTGCGCGAGATCGTCCGCGACGGCGAGGACGGGCTCCTGGCCCCCGCCGGGGACATCGCCGCCCTCGCCGACCGGCTGCTGCGGCTCACCGGCAACCCCCGGCTGCGCGACGCGATGGGCGCACGGGCCCGGTCCGGCGTCCAGCGGTTCTCCGAGCCGGAGACCCTGCGCCGCTGGGAGGAGCTGTTCACCCTCCTGGAACGCTGAGCAGGTCCTCCCGGCGCGACCTTCCCGGAAGGCTGAACAGGTCCTCGGGGCGGTCCCGGCCGGGGGTCAGCCCCTGACCGGCGCCCCGGCCCCTTTCTGCGCGGGCAGGGCCGCGGGCGTCCGGCGGGCGGCGGACGGCACCGGCAGCGGCAGCCCGTCCGTCTCCCCGAGGAAGACCCGGCGCACCACCCGCTCGGCGGCGTACCCGTCGTCGTACGGACAGAACCGGGCCCGGAACGCGGCCCGCAGCTGCGCCGAGCGGGAGCCCCGCCAGTGGTCCGTGGCGAAGATGTCGAACAGCTCGTCCTGGTCCCGGGCCACGATGCCGGGCGGGAACGCCGTGATGTCGAAGTACGTGCCCCGGGCCGCCTCGTACGCCTCGATGTCGTCGAGGTGCAGCACCACCGGGCGGTCCAGGTTGACGTAGTCGAACATCAGCGACGCGTAGTCGGTGATCAGGGCGTCCGAGGCGAGCGCCGGCGTCTCCACGGACGGGTGCGCGCTGACGTCGATGATCCGGGGATGCGGCGCACGGCGGCCACCGCCCCCGGGGCCGGCGGGGCGGGGCGACCGAGCCAGGATCACGAACTGCGGGCCCAGCACCCGGATCAGCCGCTCCAGGTCCAGGACGGGCCGCTGGACGCGCCGGTAGTCACGGTGCGCCGGGGCGTACAGCAGGGCCGTGCTGCCCGCCGGGATCCCCAGCGTCTCGCGCAGCCGCGCCACGTCTTCCGGGCCGGTGCGGTGGTACACGTCGTTGCGCGGCGAGCCGTATTCCAGTGTCGTGTACGCGGACGGGTAGGCCCGCTCCCGTACGAGGGTGGAGTGCGGGTTCGCCGAGAGGGAGAAGTCCCAGGTGTCGACCGAGCGCAGCAGTTGCTCGAAGTCGGTGCCCCGGGCGGCGGCGGGCCGGTCCAGCAGATCGGTGCCCACGGTCCGCAGCGGAGTGCCCTCGTGCGTCTGCAACAGCACCTGGCCCCGCCGCTTGACCAGCCCCCGGTCGAAGGACGCGTCGTTCACCAGGTACGCGGAACGGGCCAGCGCCGCCCAGTGGGCGAAGGTGCCCGGCGCGAGACACCGGGTGCCGGCCGGCACGGTGGGGGCGTCGGCCGGCCGACAGATCCAGGCCGTCCGCACCCCCGGGACCAGCTCGCGGACCTTCGCCTCGATCGCCGCCGGGCTGCCCGTGTACCCCCGGCCGCCCCGGGCGGCGAACACCGCGTCCCGGGTCCGCAGCGGCAGCCGCAACTGGATCCGGTAGTGCACCCGCAGCGCCGCGCCCCGCACCGCCCCGCGCACGGCCGCCGAGCCCCGGCGCAGCCGGTCGCCGAGGCGCTGGGCCCCCGAGAGGGCCCGGTAGGTGCGCCGCGCGCCGAGCCGCAGCAGAGTGTGCCGCAGCAGCGCGCGGCGGGGGACCGGGGCGCCGGGGGTGTGATAGCGGCGGCAGGACGCGGTCGCCCTGCGGAAGAACGCGGCACGGCTGTGGAGCGGCAGCCGGTCCCGGGAGGCGAACAGTGCCGAGAAGTGGTCCAGCATCCGGCGGAACATCACCGGCCGCCACAGGGCGAGTTCGGGGCGGGAGTCGATGAACGCGAACACCCGGTCGTACTGGTCGAAGACGTCGAAGTGTTTCTCGCTGGTGGTGGAGAGGATGTTGCCGCGCCGCCGTTGCCGGTAGGAGACGCAGACCTCGTCCAGCACCGCGATCGACCCGGCCGACATCAGCACCGGATACGTCCAGGCGGTGTCCTCGTAGTAGCCGGGCGGGAAGGTGAACCCCTCGGCCTCGACGAACGCGCGGCGGTACGCCTTGTTCCAGACGACCATGAGGAGTCGCAGCAGCTCGGGACGGTCGGTGAGCCGGAAACGGGCGGGCCCGCCCTCGTCGAGGTGGGCGGCCAGCACGTTGCGTACGCTGCGGCCCGTCCAGTACGTACGGGCGTAGTCGTACATCAGGACGTCGGGCTCGCCGGTCTCGTCGATCCGGTCGGCGATGATCCGGAGCGTGTCCGGCAGCAGGGTGTCGTCGCCGTCGAGGAAGATCAGGTAGTCGCCGCCCGCCCGGCCCATCCCGGCGTTGCGGGCCGGTCCCAGTCCGATGTTGCGGGGCAGGTGCAGTGCGGTGACGCGGGGGTCCCGGCGGGCGTACTCGTCGGCGATCGGTCCGCAGGCGTCGGGGGAGCAGTCGTCGACCACGATGATCTCGTAGTCCTTGAAGGACTGGGTCAGCACGGAATCCAGACACGCGTGCAGATACGCCTGGACCCGGAATGCGGGCACGATGACAGTGAACCGGGGCACTACACATCCATGGGTCGTTCGCGGGAACCAGGTGGCCCGCAAACGTCGGATGGAATGACAGGGTTACGCCGGACATGGCATTCGGGGGATGTACGCGGCGAAGTGGCCCGGTTCCGGGGAACCGGGCCACTCCTGGTTGACGTACAGCCGTACGGCCTGTGGATCTACGGCCTGTGGATCTACGGCCTGTGGATCTACGGCCTGTGGATCTACGGCCGCACAGCGGTGGCTACTTGACCGCGCCCGCCATCACGCCGGAGACGAACTGCCGCTGGAAGGCGAAGAACACCGCCAGCGGGATCACCATCGACACGAACGCGCCGGGCGCGAGCACGTCGATGTTGTTGCCGAACTGGCGTACCTGCTGCTGGAGCGCCACGGTGATCGGCGGCGACCCGGAGTCCGCGAAGATCAGCGCGACCAGCATGTCGTTCCACACCCACAGGAACTGGAAGATCCCGAGCGAGGCGATCGCCGGGCCGCCCAGCGGCATCACGACCCGGGTGAAGAGCCGGATCTCGCCCGCCCCGTCGAGCCGGGCGGCCTCCAGCAGCTCGCGGGGGATCTCCGCGAAGAAGTTCCGCAGCAGGAAGATCGCGAACGGCAGGCCGAACGCCGTGTGGAACAGCACCACGCCGAGCGTCGTCTCGAAGACCCCGATGGTGCCGAAGAGTTCGGACACCGGGATCAGCGCGACCTGCACCGGCACCACCAGCAACCCGACGACCAGCAGGAACCACCAGTCCCGGCCGGGGAACTCCATCCACGCGAAGGCGTATCCGGCGAGGGATCCGATCACCACCACCAGCACCGTGGCGGGCACGGTGATCATGATCGTGCTGAGGAGCGAGCCGGTGATCGTCGAATTGTCCAGCAGCCGCTGGTAGTTGTCGAAGGTCATCTGGGACGGGGCGGTGAAGATCTTCCACCAGCCGGTCGCCGCGATGTCCTGCGGCGTGCGCAGCGAGGACAGCAGCAGGCCGATCGTGGGCATCAGCCAGAACAGGGCGACCAGGATCAGGAGAACCCGCATCACCCCGCCGCCGGCGCGGGCGGCCAGCCGGGCGCCGAGGGACTGCCCGGACCGCTTCGACTTGAGTGCTGGCTCGGGTGCGCTCATCGGCGTCCCTCCTTCCGGATCCTGCGGATGTTGCTGTGTTCTTCCGGGGGGCGACCCCCGGACCCCCAGCAGGGAGGCGGCACGGGGCGGGCGTGGCCCGTCATCGGCGTCCCTCCTTCCGGATCCTGCGGATGTTGAACAGCATCACCGGGATCACCAGCAGCAGCAGAAGCACCGCGATCGCGCTCCCGATCCCCAGGTCCGCGTCCGTGCCGAACGAGGACCGGTACAGCTGGAGCGCCAGCACGTTCGCGTCGTCCTGGGAGGAGCCCGGCGCGATGATGAACACCAGGTCGAAGACCTTCAGCACGTTGATCATCAGTGTCACCAGGACCACCGCCAGCACCGGAGCCAGCATCGGCACCGTGATCCGGCGGAACACCTGCCACTCGTTGGCGCCGTCCACCCGGGCCGCCTCCAGGAGCTCGCGCGGCAGACCGGCCAGTCCGGCGGCGATCAGCACCATCGCGAACCCGGCCCACATCCACACGTAACTGCCGATGATCCCGGGCGTCACCAGGGACGGCCCGAGCCAGTCGACGCCGTTGTACGGCTCGCGGAAGTTGTCAGCGGGCAGGCGCAGTTGGGCTCCGTCCGCCGAGGCCGGCAGGGTGAACACGCCGTCCGCTCCGGCCGTGGCCGTGGCGATCACCTCGCCGTCCTTCACCGCCTCGACCGTGAGGCCCTTCAGACCCAGCTCCTGCGGGTCGACGACATTCGGCTTTCCGCCGCCGCCCCGGGTGAAGTCCAGCCAGGCCGTGCCGGAGATCTTGTCCCCGTTCCCGTTCCCGTCCCTGTCCCCGGAGACCGTCGGAGCCCCCTCGGCGGGCCGCGCGTCGCCCGGCATCTTCGCCGGAGCCACACCGACCAGCGGCACCAGCAGCGGTTCGCCCGCCCGGATCGGCTCCTTGGACACGAACGCTCCGCCGTCACCCTTCTCCAGCGGGTGCACGGGCAGCGGGCGGGCCTTCGGGAAGCCGGCGGGCTCGGTGAACGTGTCGTGCACGCTCACCGCCACCGCGTTGGCGACGCCGCGCTCGGGAGCCTGGTCGTACACCAGCCGGAAGATGATGCCCGCCGCCAGCATCGAGATCGCCATCGGCATGAAGACGATCAGTTTGAACGCGGTGCCCCAGCGGATCCGCTCGGTCAGCACCGCGAAGATCAGCCCGAGCGCGGTGGCGACCGTCGGGGCGAAGACCACCCAGATCGCGTTGTTCTTCACCGCCGTGAGGATCGTGGCGTCGGTGAACAGGGCCTGGTAGTTGTCGAGCCCGGCGAAGCCCGTACCGGCCTGGTCGAAGAACGACCGGTAGACCGAGTACCCGATCGGATAGAGCACCAGCGCACCGAGCAGCACCAGCGCGGGCAGCAGGAACGCCGCCGCGATGACCCTGCGGGTGCCGGTCACGCTCCGGCGGGACTTCCCCGGATCCGGGGGCGGGGACGGGCGCGGGCTCGTGTCGTCGGCGGGGGGCGCCGCACCGGCGCCCCCCGCGGTCGCTGTCGTCATGGCGTCAGCTCTTGTACGCCTCGACCGCTTCGGACTCCAGCTGTTTCTGGGTCCCCGCGATGTCCTTCGGGTTCTTCAGGAAGTCCTGGAGGATCTTCCACTCGCCCTTCCCGGGCGTCCCGCCGAACGACTGCGGTGCCTGGTCGGACATGTCGAACCGGACGTCGTCACCGGCGTCGATCAGCGCCTGGGCCATCGTGCGCTGCACGTCGTTCGGGTACGCCTTCAGGTCCAGGCCCTTGTTCGGGGAGATGAACCCGCCCGCCTCGGCCCAGATCTTCGCCGCGTCGGACGAGGCCAGCCAGGTCAGCAGCGCCTGCGCGCCCTTGGTGTCCTTCAGCGCCACCGCCGCGTCGCCGCCGGTCACCACGGGGGATTCCGCGCCGACCGCCGGGAACGGGAACACCTTGGCGTCCGTGCCGATCTTCGCCTCGGTCTGCGCGATGTTGACGGCGACGAAGTCTCCCTCGAAGACCATCGCGCCCTTGGGCTGGTCGCCCCCGGTGAAGGTCTGGGTCACCGAGGTCGGGAACTCCGTCTGCAGGGCCCCGTCCGCGCCGCCCGCGATGAGCTCCGGCTTCCCGAACAGCCCGGCCAGCGTGGTCAGCGCGTCCTTGACGGACGGGTCGGTCCACGGGATCTCGTGCTTGGCCAGCTGGTCGTACTTCTCCGGACCCGCCTGGGAGAGGTAGACGTTCTCGAACCAGTCGGTCAGGGTCCAGCCGTCCGCGCCGCCCACCGAGACCGGCGTGACCCCGGAGGCGGAAATGGTCTCCGCGGTCGCCAGGAAGTCCTTCCAGGTCTTCGGCTCACTCGCCCCCGCGTTCTCGAAGGCGGCGGCGTTGTACCAGATCAGGGACTTGTTGGCGGCCTTGAAGTACACGCCGTACTGGGTGCCGTCCACCGCGCCCAGGTCCTGCCAGACCTTGGCGTAGTTCTGGTCGAGCTGGGCCCGCGCCTCGGGGCCGACCGGCTTGGCCCACTTCTTCGCGGCCGCCTGCTGGATGGCGCCGACCTGCGGGATCATCGCCACGTCCGGCGGCTGCTTGCCCGCGATCTTCGTGCCCAGGAAGTTGATGATCGGGTCCTGCGCCGGGACGAACGTGACGCTCGCACCCGTACGCTTCTCGAACTCGTCCAGTACCTTGGTGAAGTTGGCCTGCTCGGGTCCGGTCCAGACCGCGGCGACGGAGATGTTCTCCCCGTCCAGCTTCGGCAGGTCGACCGCGGACGAGCTGTCCGTGCCCTTGCCGGAGCCGTCGCCCGGCTTCTTCTTGCCGCCGTCGCCGCCGTCGTCGCCTCCGCAGCCGGTGAGCGCCAGAGCGCCGACCGCCGCGAACACGAGTGCGGCCCTGCGTATCGAGAAGGTTGTGCGCATTCCTGCCCCGTCTCTTCCGTACGCGCCCGGCCATGTACGCATGCCCGGACTACGTCGTCCGTGCGCACAGTCCTACGCCCGGTGTACGGGGCCCGCAATACCACCGGAGGGTCCAACGCGCTGATCGTGACCGCCTCGTGACGTCATGTCAGTCCATGTCGGGAGCCCGCCCCGGGGCAGGGCGGGGAGCGGTCGGGGCCGGGAGCGGGCCGGGCCGGTGGCCGCGCCGGGCGTAGGAGCGGGCCGGGCCGGTGGGACTGCTTGCCGCGCTCCCCGTCGACGCCGTCATGACGTGAACGGCACCAGTGCGGGCAGCCGCTCGGCGTTCACCGAACGGGCCGCGCGCTCCAGCGCACTGGCGAGCAGCGCCAGGTCGGTCGGACCGTTGCCCAGCTCCCGGACCGGGCGCCGGGTCGGCGGATCGCCCATCCGCTCCCACTCCAGCGGGACGACGGTGGGGCGCAGCGTCGCCGTACGCGGGATGCGGCCGGTGACCCGGCCCCCCTGGAACGGCGTCACCCGGCCGTCCGGATGCCCCAGCCTGCCCCGGCCGGGGGCCGGCTGGTCCGGGGACGGCGGCAGCACCGGGGCGTCCAGCACGATGCGCAGCCGGGCGCCGCGGGCCAGCTCGGTGTCCTCGGTACGGTCCGGGCGCGCGGAGGCGGCGACCAGATGCACCCCGAGCCGTCCGCCGTCCCGGGCCACGGCCTCCAGCGCCCGCACCACCGAACCGGCGGCGGGCCGGCCGGGGCTGCCGAGCGCCGGGGCGACCAGCGCGTCGAAGTCGTCGGCGAGGACGACGAGGCGGGGCAGCGGGGAGGGGCCGGGGTCCGCGGACCGGGCGGCGGGGCGCAGCCGCAGGGTGCCGGTGGCCGGGGAGTCCAGATCACCCCGCCGCTCGGTACCGCTCGGCGGCCGCTGTCCCACGATGCGGGGGGCCTCCTGCTGGGCGTACCGCTCGTGCCAGGCGGCGAAGTCCAGGTCGCCGAGCAGCTCGGCGCGCCGCTTCAGCTCGGCGCCCAGGGCCTGCGCGAACTCCCGCATCCGGACCGGGTCGCACGCTATGAGGTGCGTGAAGACGTGCGGCAGCTCCGTACAGGGGAGCAGGCCCTCGCCGCGCTCCCCGTGCTCGCCGCCGGAGCCGTCGACGAGCACCATGCCGAGCCGGTCGGGCCGGGCCGCGGAGGCGAGCGAGGCGGCGACGGCCCGGAGCAGCTCGGTGCGGCCGCTGCCCGGCGGCCCCTCGATCAGCAGATGCGGCCCCTCGTCGGCGAGGTCGACGCTGAGCGGGCCGCGGGGGCCGGCCCCCAGCACGAGGACCGGCCGGCCGGTGTGCACGGTGGGCTGAGCCCCGGGCCCGTCGCCCCGCTCCCCGGCACTGGAGCCCTGCCCCGGACCGGATCCCTGACCCGGTCGGGAGCCCTGACCCGGTGCGGAACGCTGGGAGCCCAGGTAGGGCGTGCGCTCGGAGTCGTGGGTGTCCAGGGACGGCCAGGGCGTGCGGTCCGGGGCGGAGCGGCTGCCCGGATGCGGCGTGCGGCCGGAGTCGCGGGGGTCCAGGGGCGGATACGGCGTACGGTCCGGGTCCGGGGCGCCCGCCGCCGGGTACGGGGTGCGGCCGGAGTCGTGGTGGGCGGAGGCGGCCGCGGTGCGCTGGGGGCCGACGCGCGGGCCCGTGCTGAGGGTGCGCCCGGAGTTGGGGCTGTCCAGCTCCGGGCGGGGCGGGGGAGCCCCCGCTGACCGGGGCGCCGAGGAGGCTCCCGGCTGGGCCTCCGCCGTGGACGCCCAGCGGGCCATCAGCGAGGCCGGTGTGGCGCGGGCCAGGCCCAGCTCGTCCAGCAGCCGGGCGGACGGCGGCAGCGCCGCGGTCGTCGGGCGGCCCGCCAGCGCGGCCGAGCCCTCCTCGCGCAGGGGAGCCAGGGCCCTGGCGAACCGCTCGGCCCAGGCCGCCGACACCGCGTCCACCGCGGCCACCGTCCCGTGCCCCGCCGCCTGCCCGCCCGCCGTGCGCAGCAGGCGCAACGCCGTGGCGACATCCCCGCTCAGCATCGCGACCGCCCCGCACTCCCGGAAGGCGATGGAGGCCCGGCAGGCGGTCTCGTACGTCGCGGCCACCGGGGAGGTGGGGGAGGCGGCCGGGGTCTCGGCCAGGCAGATCAGATGGATCCCGGCCGCCGCGCCCGCCCCGGCCAGCCGCGCCGTGGTCTCGCGCAGCATCGCCGTACCGGGGTCGCCGTCCAGGACGACCACGGTGTGCGGGCCCGTGTGGGCGCGGGCGGCCCCGGCCACCGAGGCCCGGTCCAGATGCGGCCAGCCGGGACCGAGGGGGCCCTCGTCGAGGCGGCGCACCAGCTCGGCCGTACGGGCGGCCGCCTGCTCACGGTCGTACGCGAGGAGCAGCCGGCAGTCCTGTCCGTGCGTCGGGCGCAGATGCGGCAGCCACCCCAGCCAGGACCACTCGCGCCGCCGTTCCTCCAGCGGGCGGGAGCGGTCCGTGCTGATGAGGACGATTTCCAGGTCGAACGGGGAGTGCAGCGCGGCGAGCTGCGCCACCGTCGCGCGGGCCAGCCCCGCCAGCCGGGCGCGCGGACCGGCCAGCCCCAGCGAACCGGCCTCCCGCAGCCCCACGGTCACCGGCACGGCGGGCACCTCGGCCCGGTCGGTCGTGCCGAGCCGCACGACCAGCGCCTCCGGGTGCTCCGGGTGGCGTTCCCAGAGCCGTGGCCCGGGGCCGAGCGCGGTCAGCAGCACGGCGGCCGGATCCGGCCAGGTGCCCTCGGGGGCGGAGGGCAGCGCGGAGAAGGGGGAGCCGGGAGAGGCCGGGGAGGCGAGATGCCCGGCCCCCGACGGGCCGCCGTACGGGTCGGGCGGACCGGCCGGGGAATCGCCCGGCAAACCGCCCGAGGGGCTGTAGGAGCCGGCCGTGGAGCTGTACGCGCCTGAGCCGTGGGCCTCTGACCCGTACGTCCCTGGCCCGTGGGCCTCTGAGCCGTACGGCTCTGAGCCGTACGTCCCCGGCAGATACGTTCCTGATCCGTACGCCGCCGAGGCGCCCGGACCATCCGGATCGTCCGGGGTGCGGGGGGCGCCGTACGCGTCCGGGCCGCCGGACGGCCCGGACCTGCCGGCCCCCGTCCCCGCCCCCGGGCCTGTCGCCTGCTCGCCCTTCGCGCCGCCCTTGAGCCGCCTCGCCCAGGCTCCTATGCCGCGCCGGGGCGCCGGGGCACCGGAGAGCTCCTCGCCGCGGGGGTGGCTGCCGTGCTCCGGATACGCGGCCGGGCCGCCCCCGGCGTGCTCCGGCCAGGAGGTCGCGTCGGGGGAGGACCCCGGGGCCCCGGAGACGCCGTTGGGCCCGGACCGGCTGTATGTCCCGGACGGGCCGCAGGCCCCGGAGGGCGTCGTCGAACTGGTGGAACCGGTGGAAGGGGAGGAGGCGGACGGGGCGGCCGGTTCGCCGTACGCGTGACCGGGGCCCTGGCCGCCGCCGTGGCCCCGGGCGCGCGAGCCGAAGGGCGCACCGGGGCCCTGCCCCGGGGCGGAGGGGCCCGTCTCGGCGCGGGTCACCCGCAGGTGTCCCTCGCCGTCCGGGGCGGTCGGCAGCGTCGCAGGACGGGAGCCCGCCGTGAGCCGGAGGGCGGATTCGCCGAGCCGCAGCAGCGCGCCGGGGGCGAGGCGGACCGGCCGCTCGCGCACCTCGACGCCGTCCAGCGAGGTGCCGTTCGTCGAACCGAGGTCGGCGACCGAGACCCGGCCGTCGTCGGAGACCGTCACCGCGCAGTGCAGCCGGGAGACGTCCGGGTCGTCGAGCGGGACGTCCGCGTCGGCGGAGCGGCCGATCCGGATCTGCCCGCCGTGCAGCAGATGGACCCCGCCCGCGTCCGGCCCCGCCACCACGTGGAGCTGGGCCGGCACGGCGTCGTCCGTCGCCTCGTCGTCGCCGGGGACCTGGAGCGAGAGGACCGCGCCGTCCACCAGGGGCGGTTCGCCCAGCGCGATGCGGTGCCCGTCCAGCCGCTCCCGTCCGGCGAAGAACACGATCGCCCCGCCGCCCTGGGAGGTCTCCGGACCCGACACGGCGGCGGCCAGCTGGGAGGCGACGGCGGCCAGCGCCGTACCGGCGGGGGCCGTGACGAGCACGTCGCAGGTGCGCGCCGGGGTCTGGCCGCTGCGCGGCGCGAGGACGGTCAGCCGGATCTGCATCGCCGTCAGCGGTCCCTTCTGCGCGGGGGTGCCCGGCAGGGGAAACGCCCTGTGATTCCCCCCACCCGGCACGGACACGTCGTCCGTACAGGTGTCGTCACGCACCGCGAGACTCCGACCCCGCAGATCCGTGCTGGAGGCATCCTCGCACCTGCCACTGACAACACGCCCGGCGGTCACCTTTAAATGATCTTGAATGGTCGGCTGTGGGCGTAAAAGTGCCTGCTTGCGTCCGGAACCCGCCGCTCGGAGGGTTTTCCCGGCGGCTATCTGCCGCAGGCCGGGCGGAAACCCGCATCCATGGTCGAACGTGCGACCGGATCGCGGGCGGCCGTGCGGCAACCTTCTGCCCGGTCCGCGCGTCTTCCCCCGAAACATGAGCCCCCGGTGCCCCGTTCGGCGGCACTACAGTGGGCCGGAACACTCGGGCGGGCCCGGCATGATCGGCAAGACACCCCCGGAGACCGCAAGCACCATGATCAGCAGGGAGCGCATGACGTGCGGCCGGTAGGCAGCAAGTACCTGCTCGAGGAGCCGCTCGGACGCGGCGCCACGGGCACCGTCTGGCGAGCCCGCCAGCGGGAGGCCGCGGGCGCCGAGGCAGCCGTCGCGGGTCAGCCCGGCGAGACCGTGGCCATCAAGGTCCTCAAGGAGGAGCTGGCCAACGACGCCGATGTCGTGATGCGGTTCCTGCGGGAGCGTTCCGTCCTGCTGCGGCTCACGCACCCGAACATCGTGCGTACCCGGGACCTCGTCGTCGAGGGCGATCTCCTCGCCCTGGTGATGGACCTGATCGACGGTCCCGACCTGCACCGCTACCTCCGCGATAACGGCCCGCTCACCCCGGTCGCCGCCGCGCTGCTCACCGCGCAGATCGCGGACGCGCTCGCCGCCAGCCACGCCGACGGCGTCGTCCACCGCGACCTCAAGCCCGCCAACGTGCTGCTCGACGAGCGCGACGGCCAGATGCACCCGATGCTCACCGACTTCGGCATCGCGCGCCTGGCCGACTCCCCGGGCCTGACCCGGACCCACGAGTTCGTCGGCACCCCCGCCTACGTGGCGCCGGAGTCCGCCGAGGGCCGCCCGCAGACCTCCGCCGTCGACATCTACGGTGCGGGCATCCTGCTGTACGAGCTGGTCACCGGCCGCCCGCCGTTCGCCGGGGGCACCGCCCTCGAAGTCCTGCACCGGCACCTCAGCGAGGAGCCCCGCCGCCCCAGCACCGTCCCCGCGCCGCTGTGGACGGTCATGGAGCGCTGCCTGAGCAAGGACCCGGACCAGCGGCCCAGCGCCGAGAACCTGGCCCGCGGCCTGCGTACGGTCGCCTCGGGCATCGGCGTCCACGCGAACTCCGCCCAGATCGCCGCCGCCGACGGGGTGGGCGCCCTGCTCGCTCCCGACCCGGCGCCCACCGCCGTCCCGGAGGCCCCGGGCGCGGCCGACCCCACGCAGGTGCTGCCGAGCAACGCGGGCTCCTACGACCCCGCCGCCGCCACCAGCGTGTTCCAGCAGACCGCGGGTCCGGGCGGCCAGGGCCAGGGTCCCGGCGGCCAGGCCGACCCGACGGCCGTCATGCCGCCCGTGCCGCAGCGCCCCGACGGGTCGCCGCAGCCGGACGGCCCGCACCCCTGGCAGTCGCAGCTCCAGGCGGCCCGCGACCGCAACGATCAGACCCAGGTCCAGTACCTCGACCCGAGCCAGGACCCGCTGCGCCGCCGCCCCCAGCGACAGGCACCGCCACAACAGCACCAGCAGCAGCCGCCCCAGCGCCGCCAGCCGCCTCCGCAGCACCAGCAGTACCCGCCGCAGCACCAGCAGCATCAGCCGCAGAGCTACCAGCAGCCGCAGCAACCTCAGCGGCAGCAGTACGCGCCCCCACAGCCACAGCCACAGCTGCATCAGCCGCAGCAACATCAGCCCCAGCCGCATCAGCCCCAGCAGCCGGCCGCGCGTCCGCCGCGCGAGCCGCGTCCGCCGAGGCAGCGCGGCGCCAACCCGATGCGCATCCCCGGACTCGGCTGCCTCAAGGGCTGCCTGTTCACCGTGGTGCTCCTGATCATCGCCGGCTGGCTCATCTGGGAGCTGACCCCGCTCCAGGACTGGGTCGCCCAGGGCAAGGGCTACTGGGAGGCGATCGGCGACGCGATCGGCGCGGTCACCGACTGGATCTCCGAGGTCGGCGACAGCGCCGGCGGCTCGGGCGGAGCCTGACCCGTAGCGAACAGGCAGGGCCCGACCCGCTGACGACCTGGCGGAGCCCGACCGTAACGCACCGGGCGGAGCCCGACCCGTAACAGCCGGGCAGCGCCTGACCCGTAACTCTGTCCCTTTGTCGACTTCTCCGGGCCTATTTGGCCCGGAGAAGTGAAGGTCGGTGCCATCCAGGGCACGTGACACCCCGAACGCCGCGTAACTTTGTCGACCGGGGGTCCACCGCCAGCCGCTGAGGGAGCAGTCTTGGCACGGAATATCGGCAGCCGGTACACGGCCCACCAGATCCTGGGGCGCGGCAGCGCCGGCACGGTATGGCTCGGCGAAGGGCCCGAGGGCCCGGTCGCCATCAAGCTGCTGCGCGAGGACCTCGCGTCCGACCAGGAACTCGTGGGCCGCTTCGTGCAGGAGCGCACCGCCCTGCTCGGACTCGACCACCCGCACGTGGTCGCCGTCCGGGACCTCGTCGTGGACGGCAACGACCTGGCCCTGGTCATGACGCTCGTACGCGGCACCGACCTGCGCACCCGTCTGGACCGCGAGCGCCGCCTCGCCCCCGAGGCCGCCGTCGCGATCATCGCGGACGTCGCCGACGGGCTGGCCGCCGCGCACAAGGCCCAGGTGGTCCACCGGGACGTCAAGCCGGAGAACATCCTGCTCGACATGGAGGGCCCGCTCGGACCCGGCGGCGCGCACCCCGCCCTGCTCACCGACTTCGGCGTCGCCAAGCTGATCGACACCCCGCGCCGTACCAAGGCCACGAAGATCATCGGCACCCCGGACTACCTGGCCCCCGAGATCGTCGAGGGCCTCCCCCCGCGCGCCGCCGTCGACATCTACGCCCTGGCCACCGTGCTCTACGAGCTGCTGGCCGGGTTCACCCCCTTCGGCGGCGGCCACCCCGGCGCGGTCCTGCGCCGGCACGTCACCGAGACCGTCGTCCCGCTCCCCGGCATCCCCGAGGAGCTCTGGCAGCTCCTGGTCCAGTGCCTGGCCAAGGCCCCCGCCTCCCGGCTGCGCGCCTCGGAGCTCGCCGTACGGCTGCGCGACCTGCTGCCCCTGCTGGCGGGCATCCCGCCGCTGGAGGTGGACGAGCCGGACGCCGAGGAGAGCGACCAGCGGCCCCCCGCCTACGACGAGCAGCAGTACACCCCGGCCGCCGAGGAGCCCCGCCGCCGGGGGGCGGTCCCGCTGGTGCCCGGCTCCGCACCCGACTCCAACCGGGACACCCACACGAGCATGCGCGTCCCGGCCCCGGACGAACTGGCGGGCGGCCCGCTCGGGACGGCCCGCGCCCCCCGCGCCCCGGGCAGACCCCGGCCCGGTTCCGCCCGCAACAAGGCGGCGGCCGTCCGCAAGCGCCGTATCACTCTCGGTGCCGCCGCCCTCGTCCTCTGCGCGGCCGTCGCGGTCGGCGGCTGGCTGGCCGCCGGCGGCGGCGACGGGGACCCGGCCACCCCCCAGGACAGCGAGAACTCCGCGCCGGCGACCCCCTGACAGCGCCTCCGGGAGTCCTTGCCGCCGAACCGTCGAGCGCCCTCGCCCGGAGAACCGGAAGCGGACCGGCGCCCGGTTCTCCGGGGGAGGGCAAGCTTCGTCCGCCCAGCCGTTACGCTGGACCTGTGGCAGTCGTCGATATTTCCGAAGAGCTGAAGTCCCTCTCCTCGACCATGGGGTCGATCGAGGCCGTCCTTGACCTGGATGCGCTGAGGGCGGACATCGCCGCGCTCGAGGAGCAGGCTGCGGCGCCGTCCCTCTGGGACGACCCGGAGGCGGCCCAGAAGATCACCAGCAAGCTTTCCCACCTCCAGGCCGAGGTCCGCAAGGCCGAGACCCTGCGCGGCCGCATCGACGACCTCGAAGTCCTCTTCGAGCTCGCTGCGGACGAGGGCGACGCCGACGCCCAGGCGGAGGCCGAGACCGAGCTGGAGTCGGTGAAGAGGGCGCTGGACGAGATGGAGGTCCGCACGCTCCTCTCCGGCGAGTACGATGCGCGCGAGGCCCTGGTGACCATCCGGGCCGAGGCCGGCGGCGTGGACGCCGCGGACTTCGCGGAGAAGCTCCAGCGCATGTACATCCGCTGGGCCGAGCGGCACAACTACAAGACCGAGGTCTACGAGACCGCCTACGCCGAAGAAGCCGGCATCAAGTCGACCACCTTCGCCGTCCAGGTCCCGTACGCCTACGGCACGCTCTCCGTCGAGCAGGGCACCCACCGCCTGGTCCGCATCTCGCCCTTCGACAACCAGGGCCGCCGCCAGACGTCCTTCGCGGGCGTCGAGGTGCTCCCGGTCGTCGAGCAGACCGACCACGTCGAGATCGACGAGTCCGAGCTGCGCGTGGACGTGTACCGCTCCTCGGGTCCCGGCGGACAGGGCGTCAACACCACGGACTCCGCGGTCCGTCTGACCCACCTGCCCACCGGCATCGTCGTCTCCTGCCAGAACGAGCGCTCGCAGATCCAGAACAAGGCGTCCGCGATGAACGTCCTCCAGGCGAAGCTCCTTGAGCGCCGACGCCAGGAGGAGCAGGCCAAGATGAACGCGCTCAAGGGCGACGGCGGCAACTCCTGGGGCAACCAGATGCGTTCGTACGTCCTGCACCCGTACCAGATGGTCAAGGACCTGCGTACGGAGTTCGAGATGGGCAACCCCGAAGCGGTCTTCAACGGCGAGATCGACGGCTTCGTCGAAGCGGGCATCCGCTGGCGCAAGCAGCGCGAGAAGTAGCCTCGGCGGTACGGAGGTTGGGCCCGGACAGGCGACTGTCCGGGCCCGCCCGCGTTGCGGGGGTCTGTGCCCGATACGTCACAGTCGGGCTTCCGATTAGCCGTCAAGAACCCCCATATCGGTGCCTAGTGCACGGAACGGCCTTGACGTAATCCTTAACTCTGGCCAGGGTGCTACAGCAGCATGCGTATGTCCGGGGCGGGTGTGAACCGGGGGGCGGGCGGGGTGACCACGACACGACGTGGCCCTGCCGAAAGCGATTCCCCGCAGGGCCCGCGGCCCGCATATGGCTGCTCCAATGACGAGATCGGCTACTGGGGGTAGCAACACATGACGAAGAAGACGCGTGTTCGCGTTGCGCGGATAACCGCTGGCGTGGTTATCGCCGCGGGTGCCTCGCTGACCGCGGCCGGTGCCGCGCAGGCGCTGGAGATCGGCGTCGACTCCGGCGTCGCCGACGTGCAGGTCCAGGCGGGCGAGGTCGAGGAGAACCCGATCGGCGGCGCCGACCCGGGCGGGACCACCGGCACCACCGGCACCACCGGCACCACTGGGACCACCGGCACCACTGGGACCACCGGCACCACTGGGACCACCGGCACCACTGGGACCACCGGCACCACTGGGACCACTGGGACCACTGGGACCACTGGGACCACTGGGACCACTGGGACCACTGGGACCACTGGGACCACTGGGACCACTGGGACCACTGGGACCTCCGGGACCTCCGGGACCACTGGGACCTCCGGGACCTCCGGGACCACTGGCACCACTGGCACCACTGGCACCACTGGCACCACTGGGACCTCCGGGACCTCCGGGACCACTGGCACCACTGGCACCACTGGGACCACCGGCACCACCGGCACCACCGGCACCACCGGGACCTCCACGGGTGAGACCACGACCGGTGACACCTCCGAGGGGCAGACTGGCAGCACCGGGACCTCGGGTACCACCGGCACCTCCGGCACCTCCGGTTCCACCGGCACCACCGGTGGCAGCTCCGCGACCGGCGGCTCCGCCTCCGGCGACGTCGGCTGCACCGTCGACCTCGACGGCGCCCAGTGCACCGACAACACCGACACCGACAGCGTCGGCAACAAGCCGGTCGAGCAGAGCAAGGGCAAGGAAGAGCTCGCCGAGACCGGCGCGGCCGAGACGACCTTCCTGGTCATCGGCGCCGCGACGATGATCGCGGGCGGTATCGGCTTCCGCATCCTGCCGCGCCTGGTCGGCGGCGGTCGCACGGTCGCCTAGGCCCGTAGCGGACCGTGATGGACCGTACCGACGCGTAGCGGGCGCACGCCAGGCCCGTACACGGCACGGCACAGCATGACGAAGGGCCCGGGAGGGGCGTACAACGCCTCCCGGGCCCTTTCTCCGCGCTCGTACCGTCCGGCTCCGTGCCCGGACCGTCCACGTCCCGCGCCGGACCGCTCAGGCGGCCGTACGCCTACGTCTGTCAGCCCCGACAGGGCGATGGGGGGGCGGCCGGCCCCGGGGGTCGTACGGGCCGGATCAGGCCGCTTGGTGGGCCAGCAGCGCGAGCGCGGTCAGCAGCACCACCATCAGGGCGATCAGCATGACCGGGCTCATCCCGGCCAGCGGGCCCTGGCCCTGTTCCTCCAGCATCTGCTGCCGCACGGCACGGCAGACGCGGCAGCGGCCCTCGCTGACGGGGGACGCGCAGTTCGCGCACACCAGTCGGTCATAGGTCATGCGCATTCCTCCTCCCGCGCGGCGGAGCCGCTCGTCTGCCTTCTCTCCGCACAACGCTCACGGAAACGCAACCGTTCCCCTCACCACTGTGCCAGCTCGCGGCGCCTTCGGCGCGGCCCGCCGGACAAGGTCCGGCACGACCCGTTTCGTTCCGGTGACCGATCCGCCATAAATCACCCATTGCCGGACGCCGCCTGCACGCGTGAGCCCGGTTCGCGTATGGTCACGCTCACCTACTCCCGGCCGACCGTGGTGCATCCGTGATCCGATTCGACAACGTCTCCAAGACCTACCCGAAGCAGACCCGACCGGCTCTGCGTGATGTCTCGTTGGACATCGAGAAGGGTGAGTTCGTCTTCCTGGTGGGGTCCTCCGGCTCCGGCAAGTCGACCTTCATGCGGCTGATCCTGCGCGAGGAGCGCGCCAGCACGGGCATGGTCCATGTGCTCGGCAAGGATCTCGCGCGGCTGTCCAACTGGAAGGTGCCGCAGATGCGCCGCCAGCTGGGGACGGTCTTCCAGGACTTCCGCCTGCTGCCCAACAAGACGGTCGCACAGAACGTCGCCTTCGCGCAGGAGGTCATCGGCAAGCCCCGCGGCGAGATCCGCAAGGCCGTGCCCCAGGTCCTCGACCTCGTCGGCCTCGGCGGCAAGGAGGAGCGGATGCCCGGTGAGCTCTCCGGCGGTGAGCAGCAGCGCGTGGCCATCGCCCGCGCCTTCGTGAACCGCCCCATGCTGCTGATCGCGGACGAGCCGACCGGCAACCTCGACCCGCAGACCTCCGTCGGCATCATGAAGCTGCTTGACCGGATCAACCGGACCGGCACCACCGTGATCATGGCGACCCACGACCAGAACATCGTCGACCAGATGCGCAAGCGCGTCATCGAGCTCGAGCAGGGCCGTCTCGTACGTGACCAGGCACGCGGCGTGTACGGCTACCAGCACTGACCGAAGGGCTCCGGCTCTTCGTGCATTTCGAGCATCGAGTACTGAAAGGACGCCATGCGCGCCCAGTTCGTCCTGTCGGAGATCGGCGTCGGTCTCCGCCGCAACCTCACGATGACCTTCGCGGTCGTGGTCTCCGTCGCCCTCTCGCTCGCCCTGTTCGGCGGCGCGCTGCTGATGCGCGAGCAGGTCAGCACGATGAAGGACTACTGGTACGACAAGGTCAACGTCTCGATCTTCCTCTGCAACAAGAACGACGCCAAGGACATGCCCAAATGCGCCAAGGGGGCTGTCACCAAGGAGCAGAAGGAGCAGATCAAGACCGATCTGGAGAAGATGGACGCCGTCGAGACGGTCCACTTCGAGACGGTCGACGAGGCCTACAAGCACTACCAGGAGCAGTTCGGCGACTCCCCGATGGCGGGCAACATCACGCCCGACCAGATGCAGGAGTCCTTCCGGGTCAAGCTGGACGACCCGCAGAAGTACAAGGTCGTCGCGACGGCCTTCGCCGGGCGGGACGGGGTGCAGTCCGTCCAGGACCAGCGGTCCATCCTGGACAACCTCTTCGAGCTGATGAACGGCATGAACGTCGTCGCGATCTACGTGATGATCCTGATGCTGGTCATCGCGCTGATCCTGATTGTCAACACCGTGCGCGTCTCCGCGTTCAGCCGGAGACGTGAGACGGGCATCATGCGCCTCGTGGGGGCCTCCGGCTTCTACATCCAGGCCCCCTTCATCATGGAGGCGGCCGTCGCCGGCCTGATCGGCGGCGTGCTGGCCTGCGCGATGCTGCTCGGCGGCCGGTACTTCCTGATCGACGGCGGCCTCGCGCTCCAGGAGAAGCTGAACCTGATCAACTTCATCGGCTGGGACGCGGTCCTCACCAAGCTTCCGCTGGTGCTCGCGATCGGTCTGCTGATGCCCGCCGTCGCCGCTCTCTTCGCGCTGCGCAAGTACCTGAAGGTTTGAGTGCTCCCCCGGCTGAGGCCGGGGGATTCCTGGCTCACGCTGCCCGGCAGCCCGGCGGGCTGTCAGGTCTTCCGCGATCAGCACCAGCCGGGTCCAGACCAGCCCGGACGAGCATCACGCGTGCGGAGTTCTTGTCCCTGGGGGACACGGCTCCGCACGCGGTGCAGGTATAGGTACGTTCCGACAGCGGAAGTGCGTGCTTGGTTCTCGCTCCGCAGTGTCCACAGTCCATGGTGGTGTGCGCTGGGTGCACCAGATGCAGGGTTCGTCGGTGCTTGCGCGCCATGTTGATCAGTTCGCGCTTCGTGGCAGAGATGGCTGCGTCGGCCGCTTTGCGGGCCATCGTCGACTTGGCGAGGAACTTCGGCCTGAAGTCTTCCACCGCGAGCTGGTCGAAGTCCGTCACGACCTTCTTGGCCCACTTACGTGCGGTGTCCTGCCGTTGCCGGGCGACCTTCTTGTGCACCTTCGCGGCGTGCAGCCTGGCCTTGCCGTACTTCTTCGATGCGGCCTGTCCTCGCCCGGGTTTCCGCCGGGCCATCCTCCGCTGATGTCCGGCCAGCTTCCCGGCTGTCTTTTTCCCGTGTTCGGGATGGGAAAGGTCGTGAGCGCCGCTGGTGGTGGTTGCCGTCTCCTTGACGCCCCAGTCGATGCGATGTTCCGGCCTGTCTCCTGCAATGGCTGTGCTTCGGTTCGGACGACGAAGGAGGCGTACCAATGGCCGGTACTGTCGCGGTGGACACGGACGCTGGAGGGCTGGCCGGGCAGTCGGCGTGACCACACCACCGTCAGAGAGATGCCACCCGCAAGATGCAGACGACCCTCCTTGAGGCGGAAGCCCCGCCGGGTGTAGCTCAGCGTTGGGGCCGAGAGCTCCTTCTTCTTGAATTTCGGCGTCCCCGCGCGCCGCTTGACCGGAAGCCGGGCCTTGATGTCCTTGAGCCCTTTTACACGGGACCCGGCGAAATCGCGGATGATCTGCTGCTGCGGCACGGACCCGCCCTGACGCAGCCACTCCTGCTCGGCACGCCAACTTGTCAACATCTTGCCCAGCCGGGCCGGGCCGCATTCTTCTCCGGCCTTGTGTGCCGCGCGGGACTCTGCGACGCACTGGTTCCGCACCCAACGACAGCGGCCCCATTCGGACATCAGCGCAGCGAGGGCGGTGGACGACACCCGGAGTCGGTACGTGTAACGGGCATACCCGATACCTTCGACCTTGAGCGGTGTCGTCATGGTGCTAATTTAGCACTCCGGTGACACCATGACTCCATGGATTCCGATATTCGACTCACCCTCCGGCTCCCCGTCGACCTCCACACTCGGCTGACCTTGCACGCCAAGCGCGAGCGGCGGTCGCTCAATGCCGATCTCGTCTACCTCTTGGAGTGCGCCCTGCCGACCGTTGCAGGTGTCGCCGATCCGACCGCAGGTGAACCGGCCGCTCCTGCCCGGCCTGGCGGGCGTCCCGGCCCGCCCGTGGCGTGAACGGTCCGGTGTCCTCCGGCTTCTGGTGACGTACGCCTCCTGGGGCGTACGGGCGAGTGCCCATGCGCCCCAGGGGGCTTGTCCTAGACTCGGCGCCATGTCGGGCTCTGCGCACCGCTTCGGGCCCCGCGGTCTCTGCCGCGGGGCGGCTCTGACTTTGGTCTTCGGGTGTGCTCTCGCCACCGCCGCCGCGACCGGTTCGCTGCCGCAGGACCCCGGTCCCGAGACCGGGACCGGGACCCGTGCCGTCTCCTCCACCGTCGCCCCGGTCGACCGCGACGAGATCGAGGACGCGGCCGCACGCGCGGCGGCCGACGGGAAGTCCGTGAAGGACGCCGCCGAGGAGGTCGTCAGCCGCAGCGGGGACCGCTGGGGCGCGGTGTACGACGAACGGGAGTACGAGGAGTTCGAGCGGGCGCTGGACGGTTCCTACACCGGCGTCGGGCTCTCCGCCCGGCGCACCGACGGCGGCGATGTCACCGTGTCCCGCGTGCAGCCCGGCGGTCCCGCGGACCGGGCCGGTATCCGGGCCGGTGACCTGCTGCGCACCCTGGACGGCCGCGCGGTCGGCAAGCGTCCCGTCGCGGAGGTCGTCGCGTTACTCCGCGGTGACGGTACGGGAGCGGCCGAGGGCAGCCGGGTGGAGATCGGCCTGGTCCGGGCGGGCCGGAGCTGGACGGAGACCCTTCAGCGGGCCCGGCTGGCCACCGAGGCGGTCACGGTGCGGCGGCTGGGGGCCGAGCCCTCATCGGCGGTCCTGGTCAAGGTCGCGGCCTTCACCAAGGGCGCCGGGGCCGATGTCCGGGACGCGGTCCGCGAGGCTCCCGACGGGGCCGGGATACTGCTCGACCTGCGCGCCAACTCCGGCGGACTCGTCACCGAGGCCGTCGTCGCCGCCTCCGCCTTCCTGGACGGCGGGCTGGTCGCCACGTACGACGTACACGGGGAGGAGCAGGCCCTGTACGCCGATCCGGGCGGTGACACGGACCGGCCGGTCGTCGTCCTGGTCGACGGCGGCACGATGAGCGCCGCCGAGCTGCTGACCGGCGCCCTCCAGGACCGGGGCCGCGCGGTCACCGTCGGCTCGCCCACCTTCGGCAAGGGCTCCGTGCAGATGCCCAGCGAGCTTCCGGGCGGTTCGGTCGCCGAGCTGACCGTCGGCCACTACCGCACTCCGGCCGGCCGCAACGTCGACGGCAGGGGCATCACACCCGACCTCGTGGTGCGGGAGAGGGCCCAGCAGCGGGCCGAGACAGTATTGAGTGGCCTCGGGGGTGGGTCGTAGTGCGAAAATGACCGCACTATGGCGAAGGAAAAAGACACCGGGCGCAAGATGGTCGCGCAGAACAAGAAGGCGCGGCACGACTACACGATCCTCGACACCTATGAGTGCGGCCTCGTTCTCATGGGGACGGAGGTCAAGTCCCTGCGCATGGGACGGGCCTCCCTGGTCGACGGCTTCGTCCAGATCGACGACCACGAGGCCTGGCTCCACAACATCCACGTACCGGAGTACGTCCAGGGCACCTGGACCAACCACGCGGCCAAGCGGAAGCGCAAGCTGCTGCTGCACCGGGCCGAGATCGACAAGCTGGAGTCGAAGTCCCAGGAGAGCGGCCACACGATCGTGCCGCTCGCGCTGTACTTCAAGGACGGCCGGGTCAAGGTCGAGATCGCGCTCGCGAAGGGCAAGAAGGAGTACGACAAGCGGCAGACGCTCCGCGAGAAGCAGGACACGCGGGAGACGAACCGCGCCATCTCGGCGGCCCGCCGGCGGCAGCGCAGCGCCTGAGCGGGGGCTGCCCGGGGCCTGTACGGGTACTGTCCGGGCGGGGCCGGTGTCCGGGCAGGAATACGGTGGCATCGTCCGGCGTTGGTCACGTACGATGGGCCGTGCACCACAGCGAAGGTGCGCGTTTTGAACTGTTGTAAATTAAATACAGCAACATGGGGATGATCGGTTTCGACAGCGGATGTCGAAGCAGGGGAAGCGAGTCGAGGAAGCGGCAATGATCTCGTAAACCATATGTCGCAAACAATAATCGCCAATTCCAAGCGCGATTCCTCCGCCTTCGCCCTCGCTGCCTAATTAGCAGCTAGCGAAGACTCTGCGGAGTGTCAGCCCGGGGGTGATCCCGACCCGGATCCTGGCATCAACTAGGGATCTAAACTTCTCGGCCCGGCCACGGGGCCGAGAAGGAAATCAAACAGTGGCTGGGCCTGTCGGAGGCTTGTTCGTGTGACCTCCGGGGCCGAGAAAAGCGCAGCGAACTGCACTCGGAGAAGCCCTGGTTCCGCACCGTTGGACGCGGGTTCGATTCCCGCCATCTCCACCACCCCATGTAAGCCTCCGCCTCGCGAGTTCACTCGCGGGGCGGAGGCTTTTCCCATGTCCGGACGTTTCCCCTGTCCAGGCGTATGCCAGGGCGGGACGGGTCAGGGTTCCAGTACGGGGTCGGCGAGGGCGGCGATGCCTTTGCAGTCGCCGGACGCGGTGTCGAGGGTGACGCGCAGTCGCAGTACGCCGTCGACCGGTACGTCGAAGGTCCGCTCCTTGCCCAGGGACAGGGTTCCGGACTCCAGGATCTTTCCGTCGCCCAGGAACGTCAGCTTTCCCTGCGACTGGGGCGAGTCGTCCGTGATGCCGCCGGTGAACCGGAGGGAGGACCAGGCGCGTTCCAGGTTGTATTCGGTGACCTTGGTCCTGCTGTAACACGGCAGGCGCGTGGTCATCGCCGTTTCGAATTCCCGGGTGTTCAGGACGGATGGTTCGGTGTCCCACGAGGAGCCGTCCACCGGCGTCAGCGCCGTCAAGGACTGCGGTTCCCTCGCGGCGGTCTCCGAAGAGTCCGAAGAGTCCGAAGAGGCTGTCGCGTCCGGGGCGCCGGACGGGTCGGCCGTCGGTGTCCCGGGCGATTCCGACGGGGTGCCGGGCTCGGTGCTCGGCCCTGCCGCGGGGCTCTCGGTGGCCGTACGGGTCACCTCCGGGCCCTTGCCGGAGGCGGTGTCGCTGTCGTCGTCACCGGAGGCCAGCCGGGAGCCCAGGACTGCGCCGACCACCAGCAGCGTCACGGCAGCCGCCGCGCCCAGCGGCAGCAGGTACTTCCGGCGGGGGCGCCCGGGGTCCGGCGCTGGCACGGCCGCCGGCGGTTGCGTCGGTGATCCCGGTGATCCCGGTGGTGTCTGCGGGGCGACGTAATGCGGGCGCGCGGAGGAAGCGGCCCCGGGCGGCAGGGCCCCGGGCGACGCGGCCCCCGGCGGCGGGGATGTGGGCGGGGGAGGGGCGGTGACGGTGCGGGCGCGGGACGTCGTCGTGACCACCGCCGGGCGCAACTGCCGCACCCAGCCGGTCAGCGACTCGGGCCGGCGGCCGGGGTCGGCGTCGTACAGCGCGAGCAGGGTGCCCCGGCGCTCGGGCGGCAGGCCGGTGACCTCCGGCAGCGTGGTGAACCGCTCGCGCAGCTGCTCGGGGGCCGTGGGCGGGCTCTCACCGCTGAGCAGGAAATAGGCGATGGCGCCGAACGCGTACCGGTCCGCAGCCGGGGAACGTACGCCCTCGTGCACCTCCGGTGCCGCGAACCCGGGGGTGAACCAGACCTCGGCCGTGCGGTGTTCGGGGGCGAGCTTGCTCAGTCCGAAGTCGACCAGGGTGGCCTGTCCGTCGGCGTCGACCATCACATTGCCGGGCGACAGGTCGCCGTGCACCACCACGCGGCCCGACGGGGTGGCGCTCCCCGAGTGCAGCCGGTCCAGCACCTCGGCCAGCTGCTCCAGGCAGCGCACGGCCTCGCGCCGCTCGGCGGGGGTCTCCAGAGTGCGTTCGGCCCGCCAGTCCCGCAGGTCCAGGCCCTCCACATGGTTCATCACCAGGTACAGGCAGCGGCCGGTGCTCTCCTCGGACCGGCCCGCGGGGTGCGGGGGCGGGCCCTCGAAGTGCTCCCGCACCCCGATCACGCCGACCCGGTGCACGAAGCGGAGCAGCTCAGCCTGGTCGCTCCACGCGGCGCTGATCCGGGCGAAGCCCTCGGCCGTCATGGTGGTGCGGGTGTCCAGGACCTTCACCACGACGGGCTCGGCCTCCCCGGACAGCTCCAGATCGGCGAGGTAGAGCACCGCCTCCCCGCCGCGTCCGATGGACCGCCGCAGCCGGTAGCGGTCCGGGGCCGAATCCGGTCCGACGCGCAGACCTCCGGTCGTGGTTGCCATGCGAGAAGTCCCCCCGGTACGCGTGAGCAGCGGCCTGATCAGCCTCTCCCAGTCATCGGCCCAGGTCAACTCCCCTTGGGAGCGGTCGTATTGACCGGTGGCCGGTCCCGGGGGGTGCGGGGCGAAGCCGCCCGAGCCGCCCCCGCGCCCGCGACGGCCAGGGCGAGGGCCGCCGCGGACATCGGGGCCGCGTAGCCGGGGACCGTGCCCGCGTGCTCGACCAGCCAGCCGCCGGCCGCCGCCCCGGCCGCGACCCCGCCCAGCAGCGCGGTCACCGAGAGCGTCATGCCCTCGTTCAGCTGCTCCGGGCGCGTGGCCCGCTGGACCAGCGTCATGCCCGTGACCATGGTCGGCGCGGTCGCCGCCCCCGCCAGCAGCAGGCAGAGCGCCAGGACCGGCAGGGCGGCGGACCCGGCGGCGGCCAGCAGCGGCAGGGACATCAGCGCCGTCATCCCGGCCAGGCACAGCAGCAGCCGGAGGCGGACGTTCCGGGCTGGCCGCAGTGAACCGTAGACCAGGCCCGCCGCGCACGACCCCGCCGCCTGCAGCGCCAGCATCGCGCCCCCGGCATGCGCGATGGAGACCACCTCCAGCGCCCCGAACACCGCCCCCGTCGCGAGGAAGACCGCCAGCAGCGCGGGCATTCCCGGCGTGCGCAGCGGCGAGACGACCGTCTTCTTACGGGGGGTGACGGGCGGCTCCGTGGCGCGCTGGGCGGCGAAGACCAGGACGCCGGTCATCAGGAGCCCGGCCCCCACCACCGTCCCCGCCTCCGGGAACAGCGCCCCGCAGAGCGTCGCGGCCAGCACCGGGCCCAGCATGAAGCACAACTCGTCGGCGGCCTGCTCGAAGGAGTTCGCGGTGTGCAGGGCCGCCGGGTCACCCCGGTGCAGACGCGCCCAGCGGGCCCGCGACATCCCGCCGGTGTTCGGGGTCGTCGCGGTCGCGGCGTACGCGGCGAACAGCGTCCAGGCCGGGGCCTCGTGGTGCACGCAGAGCACCAGGGCCAGCGACCCGAGCACGGCGAGCGCGGTGGCGGGCACCGCGACGCGCGCCTGCCCGAAGCGGTCCACGAGCCGGGCGGTGAAGGGCGCGACGACCGCCGTCGCGGCCAGGCCGGTCGCGGTGACGGCCCCGGCCAGGGCGTACGAGCCCCGGGAACCGGCGATCATGATGATCGCGCTGACGCCGAGCATCCCCATCGGCAGCCGGGCGATCAGGCTGCCCGCCGTGAACGCACGGGCCCCGGGCGTCGCCAGCAGCCGGAGGTACGGGTTCGAGGACCGTCGTCGCCCGGCGCTCCCGGTGCGCCCAGTGCTCCCGGTGCTCCCGGGCGCGGAGCGCGGGGCCGCGACCAGCTGGCCGCCGGAGACGGCGAAGAGGGGGGTGGAGGAGCGGGGCGGCGGGTCGGCCCGGACCGGGCGGGCGGACGGGACGGGCCGGGCCGGGGCGGTACGGCGCGACGGGGCAGGCCGGGCCGGGGCGGCGGAACGGGACGGGACCGGGCGGGCGGCGGTCTCCGGACGGGCAGAGGCTTCCGGGCGGGGAGTGGTCTCCGGACGGGCAGCGGTTTCGGGGCGGGCGACGGGGGATATCGGCATACGGCCAGGCTGGCCGTGCCCTGCCGTCCGGGTCCAACACCTCTTCCGCGCCGATTCACGCGACCGTGTTGTGAATCGGGTCGCGCGCTGTAGATTTCGTGGCGTGCCTCCCGCCGACACCGACCCCCGTCTGCTGCGCGCCTTCCTCGCCGTCGCCGACGAACTGCACTTCACGCGGGCCGCCGCCCGCCTCTTCGTCGCGCAGCAGGCGCTGAGCCGGGACGTCCGGCGGCTGGAGCGTGCGCTCGGCGCGGAGCTGTTCGTCCGCACGACCCGGCAGGTCACGCTCACCCCGGACGGCGAACGCCTGCTGCCGTACGCCCGCCGGGTGCTCGACGCGCACGCCGAGCTGGCGGGGGCCTTCAGCGGCGCACCCGCCCGGCCGCTGCTCGTCGACCTGAACAGCGACGGGGCGACCGCCGCCCGGGTGCTGGCGCGGGCCCGCGAGCTGCTGCCGGAGTGCGAGCTGATGGCCCGCTTCGAGTCCGGGCTCACCTGGGCCGCCGCCGAGATCCTGGCCGGGCGGCTCGACGCCTCCTTCGGCCGGGCCGCCGGACTGGCCCCCGCGGTGCGCGCGGGTCTTTCCGTGTACCCCGTGCGGTACGAGCCGATGGCCCTGATGCTGCCCGCCTCCCATCCTCTCGCCGCGCGGGAGGCCGTCGCCCTGGCCGAGCTGTCCGGAGAGACCGTCTACGCGGGGGCCGGCAACGAGCGGACGCGGGAGTGGACCGACCTGGCCGCGCTGCTGTTCGCCGAGTGGGACATCACCATGGCCCCACCCGTTCCGCTCGCCGTGGGCGTGGCCGAATTCCAGCGGGTCATTTCGAAGGCGGGACACCCCGTACTCGCCGTCGTCGACTTCCCGCCGCTGCCCGGCACGGTGCTGCGCCCGCTGGTCGATCCGGTTCCGCTCTCGCCGCTCGTGCTGGTCTGGCGCACCGGCCTGAACCACCCCGGCACAGACGCGTTGCGGAACGCTGCCGACCAGTTGGCACGTGCCGAGGGGTGGCTGGTCCCGCCGTCCGGCTGCTGGCTTCCGGAGGGTGACCGGGCACTGATGCGCAACCGTTCCTGATCAACCCGGTCAGGGGCGCTCGGACGTCGACACCGTGCGCCACGCTCTGCGACCGGCTCCGGCGGACAGCAAGAGCAGTAGACGGCAGATGAGCGCAGACGGCAAGAGAGCGTAGGCGGCAGATGAGCGTAGACAGCAAGAGGCAGGCAGCAAGAGGCAGACGACAGACGGCAGGCGGTGGACAGCACATGGTGGACGGCGGACGGCACCGCATCTCACCGGGCCGGAAACCGCCCGGTGAGAGCAAGGTTGCGCACCGGTCACCTCGCGGCACCAGGCCGAAACGAGGGTTCCCTAGCGTCGGGGACAACACCCCGACCCCCTGTGGAGGCGCGTGATGGCAGGCCGTTGGATCGAGACGTGGGAGCCGGAGGACGAGACGTTCTGGCGGGAGAAGGGCGAACGCATCGCCCGCCGCAACCTGTGGTTCTCCGTGCTCTCCGAGCACATCGGGTTCTCCATCTGGACCCTGTGGTCGGTGATGGTCCTGTTCATGGGACCCGAATACGGCATCGACCCGGCCGGGAAGTTCTTCCTCATCTCGACCGCCACCCTCGTCGGCGCACTGGTGCGGGTGCCGTACACCTTCGCCGTCGCCCGGTTCGGCGGCCGAAACTGGACGATCTTCAGCGCGGCGAGCCTGCTCGTCCCGACGCTGGCCGCGTTCTGGGTGATGGAGCCCGGGACCTCGTACGCCACCTTCGTCGCGGTCGCGGCGCTCACCGGGATCGGCGGCGGCAACTTCGCCTCGTCGATGACCAACATCAACGCCTTCTTCCCGCTGCGCAAGAAGGGCTGGGCGCTCGGCCTGAACGCGGGCGGCGGCAACGTCGGCGTTCCCGTCGTCCAGCTCATCGGCCTGCTCGTCATCGGCACACTGGGGGCCTCGCACCCCCGGATCGTCCTCGGCGTGTACATCCCGCTGATCGTCCTGGCCGCCGTGAGCGCCGCCCTGTACATGGACAACCTCCGGCCCGTGAAGAACGACACCGGGGCAGCGCTGGAAGCCGCCCGAGACCCGCACACCTGGATCATGTCGGTCCTCTACATCGGAACCTTCGGCTCGTTCATCGGCTACAGCTTCGCCTTCGGCCTGGTGCTCCAGACCCAGTTCGGCCGGACTCCGCTCCAGGCCGCCTCGCTCACCTTCATCGGCCCGCTGCTGGGCTCCCTGATCCGGCCCGTCGGCGGCAAACTCGCCGACCGGTACGGCGGTGCGCGGATCACCCTGGTCACCTTCGCCGCGATGGCCGCCGCCACCGGCGTCGTCATCCAGGCCTCGGGGAGCGCGTCGCTGCCCGTCTTCCTCACCGGCTTCACCGGCCTGTTCGTCCTGACGGGCCTCGGCAACGGATCGACGTACAAGATGATCCCCGGCATCTTCCACACCAAGGCCCTCGCCCGGGGCCTCGACGGCGAGGCGGCCGCCGCCCACGGACGGCGGCTGTCCGGGGCGGCCATGGGCCTCATCGGTGCCGTCGGCGCGCTCGGCGGCCTGGCCATCAACCTCGCCTTCCGCCAGTCCTTCCAGGCCTCCGGCACCGGAACCGCGGCCTTCTGGTCCTTCCTCGCCTTCTACGGTGTGTGTTTCACCCTCACCTGGGCGGTATACCTTCGCCGCCCGGCACCCGTGCCCGCGCGGGCCCAGCTCGGCTACGCGGAGGTGTGAGGGGAGCCCATGGGCGACATCCCGGCGTCGTGTGACGTAACGGCCGGGAAATACGGAGGAACCGAGCCTGACACGCACCGTTGACAGGCTCGGGCCTCCGCACATCGCGTACGAGCGGGAACACGGGAGCCGGGAACACGCCATGCAGGACGACGACACAACGCACGGCCCCCTCGCGGGCTTCACCGTCGGGGTGACCGCGGCCCGTCGCGCCGAGGAGCTCGGCACCCTCCTCAAACGCCGCGGGGCCGCCGTCCTGCACGCCCCCGCCCTGCGGATCGTGCAGCTCGCCGACGACAGCGAACTCCTCGCCGCCACCAAGGAACTGATCGGCCACGCCCCCGACATCGCGGTCGCCACCACCGCGATCGGCTTCCGCGGCTGGATCGAGGCCGCCGACGGCTGGGGCATCGGCGACGCCCTTCTGAGGACGCTGAGCGGGGTCGAGCTTCTCGCCCGGGGCCCCAAGGTCAAGGGCGCCATCCGGGCCGCCGGGCTGACCGAGACCTGGTCGCCCGGGTCCGAATCGATGGCCGAGGTCCTCGACCGGCTCCTCGCCGAAGGCGTGGACGGCCGCCGGGTCGCCCTCCAGCTGCACGGAGAAGCGCTGCCCGGCTTCGTCGAGTCGCTGACGGCCGCGGGCGCCGACGTCGTCGTCGTCCCCGTCTACCGCTGGATGCCGCCGCAGGACATCGCCCCGCTCGACCGGATGCTCGACGTCACCGCCGCCCGGGGCCTGGACGCGATCACCTTCACCAGCGCGCCCGCCGCCGCCTCGTTCCTGGGCCGCGCCGAGACCCGCGGACTGCTTCCCGAGGTCCTCGGCGCCCTGCGCGACGACGTGCTGGTCGCCTGCGTCGGACCGGTCACCGCCCTTCCGCTCCAGGCCCGGGGCATCGCCACCCTCCAGCCGGAACGCTTCCGGCTCGGCCCCCTCGTCCAGCTGATGTGCGCCCACCTCCCTCGCGCCGCGCGCGTCCTGCCCGTCGCCGGCCACCGGGTCGAGATCCGGGGGCACGCCGTCCTCGTCGACGACGAGCTGCGCGCGGTGCCGCCCGCGGGCATGGCGCTCCTGCACGCGCTGGCCCGCCGCCCCGGCTGGGTGGTGGCCCGCGCCGACCTGCTGCGGGCGCTGCCCGGCAGCGGCAGCGACGAGCACGCGGTGGAGACGGCGATGGCCCGGCTGCGCACGGCGCTGGGCCTGCCCCGGCTGATCCAGACGGTCGTCAAGCGCGGCTACCGGCTGGCGCTGGACCCGACGGCGGACACGAAGTACGGCCGCTGAGGGGGCCGTAGGGGGCAGCCGAAGCGTCCCGGCTAGCGTGACCGGATGACCGATCACCTCCGCCGGCCCGCCCCGGACGCGTCCCGCCTGCCCGCCCCGGACGTCTCCCGCCTTCCTGCACCGGATGTGGCCTTCCGGCCCGCCGCGGACGCGGCCTCCCGGGCTGTCCCGGACCTGTCCCACCGGCTCGCCCCGGGCGTGACCTTCCGGCCCGCCGTGATCGCCGACGCGCCTTCCTTCGCCGCGACCCTCACCCGCAACCGCGCGTACCTGCGCCGCTGGGAACCCGTACGCCCCGAGTCCTTCTACACCGTCGAGGGCCAGGCCGCCCGGCTCACCGCGCTGCTGGCCGACCGGGACGCCGGGCGGGCCATGCCCTGGGTGCTCGCGGACGCCGACGACCGGGTGATCGGCGCCTTCACGCTCTCCGGCGTCGAGCGGGGCCCCTTCCGTAACGCCCGCCTCGGCTACTGGGTCGACGAGGGCCATACCGGACGCGGGCTGGCCACCGCCGCCGTCGGTGCGGTCTGCGAGGCGGCCCGCGACCGGCTGGGCCTGCACCGCGTCGAGGCGGCGACCGTCACCGACAACGCCCCTTCCCAACGGGTGCTCGCCAAGGCCGGGTTCGAGCGGATCGGCACCGCGCCGGGTTATCTGCACATCAGCGGCCGCTGGCGCGACCACCACCTGTTCCAGCGGCTTCTGCACGACGACGCTCCGGCCGCCTGAGCGTCGCTTCCTCGGTCGCGGGAGCCTCGCGCACATGCACATGGCCGTCCAGCGGATAGTCGGGCGGCAGCGCCGGGATCACGCGGGCCAGCGGGTATCCGCACCTCTCCGCCACCCGGCACGAGGCCTCGTTGTCCACCTGGTGGAGCAACTCCAGCCGTCTCAGGCCCTGTTCGGCGAAGTGTGTGAACGCCCAGTCGGTCAGCGCCGTCAGCGCCCGTGACGCCACGCCCCGGCCGCGCGCCTGGGCCGTCGTCCAATAGCCCACCTCGGCGCAGTCGCTCACCGGATCCGGCCGCTTCAGCACGACGTTGCCGAGCGGTTCGCCGTCCCGACCGGCCTCCCGCCCGCCGTCCCGACCGGCCTCCCGCCCGCCGTCCCGACCGGCCTCCCGCCCGCTCTCGGTCACGGCGAAGGCGAAGCGGGTGCCCGCCGCCCACTCCGTGCGCCGCGACTCCAGCCAGCGGGCCGCCCCGTCCGCTCCGTGCACCTGGGTGGCCAGCCACCGCCGCATCGCCGGATCGGCGTACGCCCGCAGCAGCGCCGGCAGATCATCCTCGCGCCAGGGGCGCATCAGCAGGCCGCCGGAGGTGAGCGTGACGTTTCCGTCGCCCCGGTCCATGGGTGCCTCCCCCTCGTGATCCATGGCCGCAACGGTACGGGGGCGGGTCCGCACCCCACGTGGCGGCGGGGGTTCCGGCCGGGCCCCGACAGGGGCACTCTGGGGGTGGCCGTTCCACCGGCGACCGAGGCGGTGACAGGAGCATGGCAGCGGGCAGAGGTACGCGCAGGTGGCGGTTTGACGCGGGCAGGATCTGCCTCGACCTGGTGGCCACGGAGCGGGCGGGCGGGGTCCCCGGGACCTGCGAACAGCTCGACGGGCCCGAGCGCCTGGCCCAGTGGCTGACCGACGCCCGGCTCGTCCCGCCGGCCACCGCACTGACGGCGCTGGACGACACCTGGGTGACCCGCTTCCACGAACTGCGCACCGCCACAAGGCGTCTGATGGTGGCTCAACTCGGCGGACCCGAAGCCGGCGGCGCGCTGGAGCGGATCAACTCCCTGGCCTCCGGGGCGCCTCCGGGGCCCCGCGCGGTGCGCGGCGCGGACGGTGGCCTGGTACGGGCCCTGAGCGCCGCACCCGACTGCGCGGGGCTCCTCGCCGTCGTCGCCCGGGACGCGGTGGACCTGCTCACCGACCCGGTCGCGCGGGCGGCCCTGCGCCGCTGCCAGGGCGAGGCCTGCCACCGCCTCTACCTGGACACCTCACGCGGCGGGCGGCGGCGCTGGTGCTCCGGCGAGGTCTGCGGCAACCGCGAACGGGTCGCCCGGCACCGGCGCAGGACCACGGGGGCACCGGACGTCTACGGTCCCGGCGTCTACGGTCCCGACGCGTACGGACCGTACGTATCCGGTCCGGACGCGTACGGTCCGGATACGTCCGGTCCGGAGAAAGAAATTTCGCCCGGCGTTGAATGAACCGGCCTCCGTCCCCGTACCGATGGTCGAAGAGTTCGATTCAGGGTCTCGACCGGGAGGTTCGGTTGCGCAAGGATGCGGCCGTGGCCGATGACCGTCCGCACAGGGCCCGACATCGCGGTGAGCCGCCCCCGTCCCCCTCCGGGATACCGGACGAGGAGCTGATGCGGGCGCTGTACCGCGAACATGCCGGGCCGCTCCTCGCGTACGTGCTCCGACTCGTCGCGGGCGACCGCCAGCGGGCCGAGGACGTGGTGCAGGAGACGCTCATCCGTGCCTGGAAGAACGCCGGCCGGCTCAACCGGGCCACCGGCTCCGTCCGCCCCTGGCTGGTGACGGTCGCCCGGCGCATCGTCATCGACGGCCACCGCAGCCGGCAGGCCCGGCCGCGCGAGGTCGACCCGTCGCCGCTGGAGGTCATTCCCGCGGAGGACGAGATCGACAAGGCGCTGTGGCTGATGACGCTCTCGGACGCGCTCGAAGACCTGACCCCCGCGCACCGGGAAGCACTGGTCGAGACCTACTTCAAGGGACGTACGGTCAATGAGGCCGCCGAAGTCCTCGGGGTCCCCAGCGGGACCGTGCGGTCCCGGGTGTTCTACGCACTCCGTTCGATGAAGCTCGCACTCGAAGAGAGGGGGATCACGGCATGAGCGACCAGCAGAGGCAGCCGTTCGGGCCCCGGCCTCCCGGCCCCCGCGCGCCGTCCGGTCCCCCGAATCCCCCGTACACCGCGGGCCCCGCCCACCCCTCGGGGACCGCGCACCGCTCCGGCCCCGGGCACCCCGGCGGACCCGGCGGATCCGGTGCCCCCGGCGGACCCGGCGGCCGGGGCGAGCCGTTCGGTGTGCCGCCCGAAGGGCCCGAGCACGACGCGGCAGCCGCGTATGTCCTCGGCATCCTCGACGACGCGCAGGCGAGCGCCTTCGAGGCCCACCTCGCGGGCTGCGCCCGGTGCGCCGCGCACCTCGACGAGTTCGCCGCGATGGAGCCGATGCTCGCGCTGCTCTCCGATGCGCCCGCCGCCGTGCCCGGGGCCCGTCCCGTGCCGCACGTGCCCGAGCGGCCCGCGCCCCGGCTGCTCGGCGGGCTGATGGAGGAGGTCGCGCACAAGCGGCACCGCCGCACCCGGCGCAGCCGGTATCTGGTCGCCGCGGCCGCCGCCCTGATCATCGGCGGCCCCGTCGCCGCCTTCGCGGTCACGGCGGGCGACGACGACCGCGGCGGCGGGCCGGTGACCGCCGGCGATCCGCGTCCCACCGGCCCGGCCGAGGACGACTCCTTCCAGCACATGACAGAGAAGGTCTCGGCGACCGACCCCGTCACCCGGGTCGCCGCGACCGTCGGCATGGAGGAGAAGGGCTGGGGCACCCACACGGTCCTGGAGCTGAAGAACGTCCAGGGACCGCAGAAGTGCCGTCTGATCGCCGTCTCCAGGACCGGTGAGGAGGAGGTCGTCACCTCCTGGTCGGTCCCGCAGTGGGGATACGGCATCGAGGGCGCCACGAACCCGGCGGTGAAGTCCCCGCTGTACGTGCACGGCGGGGCGGCGATGGACCGGAAGGACATCGACCGCTTCGAGGTGCGGACCTTCGACGGGGAGCGGCTGGTGAAGATCGGGGCCTGAACCACGCCCCGCCGCGTTCCCCTGCGCCCCGCCGTGTCCCCCCTGTGCCCCTCCGCCGTCCCCTCTGCCCCTCCACCGCCCCTTGTGCCCCGCCGCGTCCCCCCGTACCCCGCCCGGTGCGACGCGCGATCGGGATACGGGGGGCAGGTGCGCTCGGGGCCCCCTTCGCATAGGGTTGACGGCTGCCCAGTGCACGTCAGAAGGGGGCCTCGGTGGCCGCGCAGGATGCCGCTGTCGAATCGCTGCGGGACCGGGAAATCGGTGTCGAGCAGGAGCATCTCGACCGTGTTTATCACCGCCTCGAAGAGAAGATCGACGAGGCGGAATTCCTTATGAACGACGCCGTCAAGCGCGGCCAGGTCGGTACCCCCGGCGCGCTCGCGGAGCGGGACGCCCAGGTGTTCCGGGCGGGGATCCACCTCAATCGGCTGAACAGCGAGTTCGAGGACTTCCTCTTCGGGAGGATCGACCTGCTGCTCGGCAAGGACGGGGAGCGTGGCCCGGACGGCGCGTACACCTCCGTCGAACCGGCCGACGACACCGTCCGGGAGGACGCCACCGCCGACATCGCGGAGACGCTCCACATCGGCCGGATCGGGGTCCTGGGCTCCGACTACACCCCGCTGGTGATCGACTGGCGGGCCCCGGCCGCCGCCCCGTTCTACCGCTCCACCCCGAAGGAGCCGGGCCGCGTCGTACGCCGCCGGGTCATCCGCTCCAAGGGCCGCAAGGTCCTCGGGGTCGAGGACGACCTGATGCGCCCGGAGCTGACGGCGTACCTGGACGGCGAGAAGCTGCCGGTGATCGGGGACGGCGCGCTGATGGCGGCGCTCGGCCAGGCCCGCAGCCACACCATGCGGGACATCGTCTCCTCCATCCAGGCCGAACAGGACCTGGTCATCCGGGCCCCCGCCGCCTCCGTCACCGAGGTCACCGGCGGCCCCGGCACCGGCAAGACCGCCGTCGCCCTGCACCGGGCGGCGTATCTGCTCTACCAGGACCGGCGGCGGTACGCGGGCGGCATCCTGATCGTCTCGCCCACCCCGCTCCTGGTCGCGTACACCGAAGGGGTGCTGCCCTCGCTCGGCGAGGAGGGCCAGGTCGCGATCCGCGCGGTCGGCTCGCTGTCCGACGAGGCGGCGGGAGTCCAGGGTGCGACCACTTACGACGAACCGGCCGTGGCCCGGATCAAGGGCTCCTCCCGGATGCTCCACGTGCTGCGCAAGGCCGCCCGGGGCGCGCTGGAACAGGGCCGGCCCGCGGCGCCACGTGAGGAGGCGGGCCAGCTCGCCTTCGGCGAGGAGCCCGAACAGGGCGGTGGAGCGCCGACCCCGAACCGGCTGCGCGTCGTCGCGTTCGGGGCCCGGGTCGAGCTGGAGGCCGACGAACTCCAGCGCATCCGGCACAACGCCCTGGGCGGCACCGCCCCGGTCAACCTGCTGCGCCCGCGCGCCCGCAAGCTGCTGCTGGACGCCCTGTGGAACAGGTCCTCCGGGCGCGGCCGGTACACCGACCCGCAGCTGGTGGCGGAGCTGCGCTCCTCGTTCGACGAGGACGTCTCCACCGAGACCCCGTTCCTGGAGTTCCTCGACGCCTGGTGGCCGGAGCTGACGCCGCGCCGGGTGCTGGCGGCGATGGCCGACGAGCGGCGGCTGAGCCGCTGGTCCCGGCGCATCCTCAACCAGGGCGAGGCACGCCGACTGGCCCGGTCGCTGAAGCGTCTCGACGCGGACGGCAACGGTCCGCTCTCCGTCCACGACGTGGCCCTCCTGGACGAGCTCCAGGCGCTGCTGGGCACCCCGAACCGGCCCAGGCGCAAGCGCGAGGCGGGCCCGCTGGACCAGCTCTCGGGTCTGGAGGAGCTGATGCCGCAGCGCGAGGAGACCCAGTGGGAGCGGGCCGAGCGGCTCGCGGCGGAGCGTACCGAGTACGCCCACGTCATCGTCGACGAGGCGCAGGACCTCACCCCGATGCAGTGGCGCATGGTCGGCCGCCGGGGCCGGCACGCCACCTGGACGATCGTCGGCGACCCGGCCCAGTCCTCCTGGTCCGACCCGGACGAGGCGGCCGCCGCCCGGGACGAGGCGCTCGGCTCCCGGCCGCGCCGTCGCTTCACCCTCACCGTCAACTACCGCAACCCGGCGGAGATCGCGGAGCTGGCCGCGAAGGTGCTGGCGCTGGCGATGCCCGGCATGGAGTCACCGGCCGCGGTCCGCTCGACCGGGGTGGTGCCCCGCTTCGAGCCGGTACGCGAGGGGGACCTGGCCGCCACGGTCCGCGAAGAGGCCGCGCGGCTGCTCGCGGAGGTGGACGGCACGGTCGGCGTGGTCGTCGCGATGAACCGGCGCGCCCAGGCCCGCGAGTGGCTCGCGGAGCTGGGGGAGCGGGTGGTGACGCTGGGCAGCCTGGAGGCCAAGGGCCTGGAGTACGACGCCACGGTGGTCGTCTCGCCCGCGGAGATCGCGGACGAGTCCCCGGCGGGTCTTCGGGTGCTGTACGTGGCGCTGACCCGGGCGACGCAGCAGCTCACGGTGGTCTCGGGGGAGCGGGACCTGCCGGACGAGGACGGGGTGCCGGACCTGCTGAGGGACTGACACGCGGTCGGCCGGGGCCCGTCCCCGGCCCACCGGGCCGTGGCCGGCCGGTGGGCCGGAGTGAGTGGCCGGAGCGGTGGTCGGAGCGGGTTTCGCGAGTCAACCCGTCGCACAGGAATCACTTCTCGGGGGTGTTTGTTACCTTGGTACTGGCACCGGCTCGATCCAAGCCCCCGGGCCCAACCTTCGTCGCTTCGAGCGACCACTTGCCGCGAGGCGAGCATGGCGGGCCGGTGCCACCCAAGTGAAGAAACAGACAGACCCGCGTCACCTGCTGGTGGCGCGGGTCTGTTCTTGTTCACGGGCCGCCCTGTTTTCGTTCATGGGCCTCCCGGTCTCGTGCATGGGCCTCCCGGCCGGGTTCGGGTCCCCCTTGGGGGTTCCGCCGAACGGGTAGTTTCTCGTATGGTGGAAACTGCTTTCCGAAAGGCGGCAGTCATTACCGGCTACCAGTCGGTAGGTGCGACGATCGGGAAGCGTGACCGGAACGAGCGTTCCGGATGCGCGGCAATGAAGCTAAGGAAAGCGAAGGACTCGGCCATGGCAACGGCGCCCAGCGTCTCGTACTCGATGACGGTCAGGCTGGAGGTGCCCGCGAGCGGCACCGCGGTCTCCCAGCTCACTACGGCCGTCGAGTCCTCCGGGGGGTCGGTCACCGGCCTCGACGTGACCGCCTCCGGCCACGAGAAGCTGCGGATCGACGTCACCATCGCCGCCACTTCCACCTCGCACGCGGACGAGATCGTCGAAGGTCTGCGCGACATCGAGGGCGTCGTGCTGGGCAAGGTCTCCGACCGTACGTTCCTCATGCACCTCGGCGGCAAGATCGAGATGGCGTCCAAGCACCCCATCCGCAACCGTGACGACCTGTCGATGATCTACACCCCCGGCGTGGCCCGGGTCTGCATGGCCATCGCCGAGAACCCCGAGGACGCGCGCCGCCTCACCATCAAGCGCAACTCCGTCGCAGTTGTGACGGACGGCTCCGCGGTGCTCGGCCTCGGCAACATCGGCCCGATGGCCGCGCTGCCCGTCATGGAGGGCAAGGCGGCCCTCTTCAAGCGCTTCGCCGGCATCGACGCCTGGCCGATCTGCCTGGACACCCAGGACCCCGACGCGATCGTCGAGATCGTCAAGGCCATCGCCCCCGGCTTCGCGGGCATCAACCTGGAGGACATCTCCGCGCCGCGCTGCTTCGAGATCGAGGCCCGGCTGCGCGAGGCCCTCGACATCCCCGTCTTCCACGACGACCAGCACGGCACCGCGATCGTCGTGCTGGCCGCCCTCACCAACGCCCTGCGCGTGGTGGGCAAGAGCATCGGGGACGTACGGGTCGTCATGTCCGGCGCGGGAGCGGCCGGTACGGCCATCCTGAAGCTGCTCATCGCCGCGGGCGTCAAGCACGCCGTCGTCGCCGACATCCACGGAGTGGTGGACTCCGGACGCGAGGACCTCGTGGCGGCCGACCCCGACTCTCCGCTGCGCTGGATCGCCGACAACACCAACCCCGAGGGCGTCACCGGCACTCTCAAGCAGGCCGTCGTCGGCGCCGACGTCTTCATCGGCGTCTCCGCCCCGAACGTCCTGAACGGCGACGACGTCGCCGCGATGGCGGACGGCGCGATCGTGTTCGCGCTCGCGAACCCGGACCCCGAGGTCGACCCGGCGATCGCCCGTCAGACGGCGGCGGTCGTCGCCACCGGCCGCTCGGACTTCCCCAACCAGATCAACAACGTGCTGGTCTTCCCGGGTGTTTTCCGCGGTCTGCTGGACGCTCAGTCCCGCACGGTCAACACGGAGATGATGCTCGCCGCGGCCGGCGCGCTGGCCGACGTGGTCGCCGAGGAAGAGATCAACGCGAACTACATCATCCCCTCGGTCTTCAACGACAAGGTCGCGGGCGCGGTCGCCGGAGCCGTCCGGGCCGCCGCGAAGGCCGCCACGGGCACCGGAGCGGTCCCCTCCACCGCCGTCTGACCCCACTGTTCCGGGAGCCCCGAACGGGGTGTCCGCGGGACTCCCCGGGCCGCACCCGCCCGTGCCGTACGGCGCGTCGCGGGTCGCGGCGCCCCAAACGCCCCTTTAGGGTGGGCGGGCAGTGGGCCCTGCGGGGCCCGGCATCCGCTGCGGACCGCTCGGTCAAGTCGACGGAGCGTCACCACGAGCAAACCGTGGCGCTTTTCATTGACCCCGAAGGGTTCCGGATTGGCTTTCCCGCCGCTGGTGGGGGCAGGATGCGTAATCGGGCGAGAGGGTCTGACATCAGACCCGGGTCCGGGGACTGTCAGAGGGCCCTGGCAGCATCGGCTTCGATCTCACGCCTCACAGGCAAGAAGAACACGGGAGTAACAACATGAACCGCAGTGAGCTGGTGGCCGCCCTGGCCGACCGCGCCGAGGTGACTCGCAAGGACGCCGACGCCGTGCTGGCCGCGCTCGCCGAGACCGTCGGTGAGATCGTCGCCAAGGGTGACGAGAAGGTCACCATCCCCGGCTTCCTGACCTTCGAGCGCACCCACCGTGCCGCTCGCACCGCTCGCAACCCGCAGACCGGCGACCCGATCAACATCCCCGCCGGCTACAGCGTGAAGGTCTCCGCGGGCTCGAAGCTCAAGGAAGCCGCCAAGGGCAAGTAACCCTCAACGGCGCAACTAGGGCGGCCACTCCCGACCAGGGGTGGCCGCCCTTGCGTATGCCGGAGGCACATGCGCCCCGCAGGAGCCCTCGCGTCATGCCCGGGGCACCCGGGGGCCCGCGGAGGCGCGGAGCGCTCAGGGGTGCATCCGTGTGCCCTTGAGGGCCTTGTCCACGGCGTTGCGCGGCCCGTACACGGCGAGACCCACCAGGTCGAGCGCGTCCCGCCCCACCGCCCGTACGGCAGCCCGGTTGTCCCGGTCGTTCCCCGTGCCGAACAGGTCCGAGGTGAACACGGCCGTCGCCAGAGACCGGGAGAGCGCCTTCGTGTGCGCGGCGGTCAGGATCTCCTTCGCCCCCTCGAAGACCAGCACGGGCTGCCGCAGCATCGGCAGGTACGCGGTGGCGTCGGCGTCCTCGTAGGGCTCGCCGATCACCTCGGGCGCCGCCGTGCCCAGGCCGCTGACCAGGAAGGCGGTCACGTTCAGGCGCTGCCAGGTCTCCAGGTCGTCGCGGAGCAGCACCGCGATCCTCGTGTCGAAGCGGACGGGAGCGTCCTCGCTCTCCGCGTCCTCTGCGGTCCCGGTGGTCCCGGTGGTCTCTGTTGTCGTGTTTCTCATGGTCCGAGACTGGCCGGTGGCCCCGGCAGGGGTCTTGTACGTTCTTTGCGTGATGCCACGGCAGGAGGACGCGATGCCACGGCAGGAGATCTCGGCCTGGCGTCCGGCGGTCCCGGGCGTCGTGGAGGTCTTCCACGCCCGCTTCACCGAGCACGCCTACCCCATGCACGTGCACGACGCCTGGACGCTACTGATCGTCGACGACGGGGCCGTCCGCTACGACCTGGACCGCCACGAGCGCGGCACCCCGGACGGCACGGTGAGCCTGCTGCCGCCGCAGGTCCCGCACAACGGTTCGCCCGCGACCTCCGGCGGCTTCCGCAAGCGGGTGCTCTACCTGGACATGACCCAGCTCGACGCGAGCCTCATCGGCCCCGCCGTGGACACCCCGGACCTGGCCGACCCCCTGCTGCGCAGCCGCGTCGGCCGGCTCCACACGGTCCTGGCCGACCCGGACGGCGCGCTGGAGGCGGAGAGCCGTCTGGCGTTCGTCGGCGAGCGGCTGCGGGGCCACCTGCGCCCCGCGACAACCCCGGCGGCGGGGGCGGGGCCCCCGGAGCCGCCCCGGGACGTCGCGCGGGACCTGCGCGAGCTCCTGGACGAGCGGCTGTGCGAGGGCGTCACGCTGGCCGAGGCCGCCCGGCTGGTCCACGCGCACCCCACCCATCTCGTACGGGCCTTCAGCGCGGCCTACGCCATCGCGCCGCACCAGTACGTGACGGCCCGCCGTGTCGACCGGGCCCGCCGCCTGCTGCTCGACGGGATGCCGCCCGGCGAGGCGGCGACCGCTGTCGGCTTCCACGACCAGTCCCACCTCACCCGGCACTTCCGGCGGATCGCGGGTACCACCCCGGGCCGGTACGCCCGTTCGAGGGCCGCCCGCGGGGCCTTCTGACGCCCGGCAGCCCGCCGCCCCGGTCCCCCTCAGGAGGGACCGGGGCGGCGGGCTGCTCATGCGGTGCGCAGTGCTGTGTGCGGCAGCACTGTGCGGGGTCAGACCAGCGAACCGCCCGGCAGCTCCACCTTCGCGCCGAGCTTCTCCAGCTTCTCCATGAAGTTCTCGTAACCGCGGTTGATCAGGTCGATGCCGTGCACCCGGGAGGTGCCCTGCGCCGCCAGTGCCGCGATCAGGTACGAGAAGCCGCCGCGCAGGTCGGGGATGACCAGATCGGCGCCCTGGAGCTTCGTCGGTCCCGAGACGACCGCCGAGTGCAGGAAGTTGCGCTGGCCGAAGCGGCAGTCCGAACCGCCCAGGCACTCCCGGTACAGCTGGATGTGTGCGCCCATCTGGTTGAGCGCGGAAGTGAAGCCGAGCCGCGACTCGTACACCGTCTCGTGGACGATCGACAGGCCGGCGGCCTGCGTCAGCGCCACGACCAGCGGCTGCTGCCAGTCGGTCTGGAAGCCGGGGTGCACGTCCGTCTCCAGCGCGATGGCGTTGAGCGCGCCGCCCGGGTGCCAGAAGCGGATGCCCTCGTCGTCGATCTCGAAGGCGCCGCCGACCCGGCGGAAGGTGTTCAGGAAGGTCATCATCGAACGCTGCTGGGCGCCGCGCACATAGATGTTGCCCTCGGTCGCCAGTGCCGCCGACGCCCAGGAGGCCGCCTCCAGACGGTCCGGGAGCGCCCGGTGGGTGTAACCGTCGAGCTTGTCGACACCGGTGATCCGGATGGTCCGGTCGGTGTCCATGGAGATGATCGCGCCCATCTTCTGCAGTACGCAGATGAGGTCCTCGATCTCCGGCTCGACGGCCGCGTTGGACAGCTCGGTGACGCCCTCGGCGAGCACCGCGGTCAGCAGCACCTGCTCGGTGGAGCCCACCGAGGGGTACGGCAGCCGGATCTTGGTGCCGCGCAGCCGCTGCGGGGCCTCCAGATACTGGCCGTCGGCCCGCTTCTCGATGGTCGCGCCGAACTGGCGCAGCACCTCGAAGTGGAAGTCGATCGGCCGGCCGCCGATGTCGCAGCCGCCCAGGCCCGGGATGAAGGCGTGGCCGAGGCGGTGCAGCAGCGGGCCGCAGAACAGGATCGGGATGCGCGACGAACCCGCGTGGGCATCGATGTCGGCGACGTTCGCGGACTCGACGTGCGAGGGGTCGAGGATCAGTTCGCCCGGCTCGTCGCCGGGGCGGACGGTGACGCCGTGCAGCTGCAGCAGTCCCCGGACGACCCGTACGTCACGGATGTCGGGAACATTGCGGAGACGGCTGGGCCCGCTGCCGAGCAGCGCGGCGACCATTGCCTTCGGCACCAGGTTCTTGGCGCCTCGGACGCGGATCTCGCCCTCCAGCGGGGTGCCGCCGTGGACAAGCAGGACATCGTCTGTGCCGGTCATGTATCTCGCGTTCCGGAGTGGTCGGGCAGGGGGCCAACGAAAAGGGTAATGGCCTCCTCCCCCCCTTCCGTAAGGCGAAGGGGGGTGTACGAACGTCATGAATCCGCCACAACACCCTCCGCGCATCGGATCTTGCGGAGGGTTACCGTCCGGATGGCCCACCGCGCCCCCGCGGTTCGGTGCGCTCCCCGTGCCTCCGTGCGCCCTGAGCTGCGCTCGCTCTCCTGAGGGCGGCAGCACGGTCACTCGGCCCCCGCGGAGGGCGAATATGCGGGATCATTCCTGCCATGACCGAGGTGTCCTCGCTCACAGGGCGACTGCTCGTGGCCGCACCCGCCCTCACGGACCCGAATTTCGACCGCGCGGTGGTGCTGCTCCTCGACCACGACGAGGAGGGCTCCCTCGGCGTGGTCCTCAACCGCCCGACCCCGGTCGGCGTCGGCGACATCCTCACGTCCTGGGCCGGCCTGACCGGCGAGCCGGACGTCGTCTTCCAGGGCGGCCCGGTCTCGCTCGACTCGGCGCTCGGCGTGGCGGTGATCCCGGGCGACGAGGGCCCGCTCGGCTGGCGGCGGGTGCACGGGGCGATCGGCCTGGTCGACCTGGAGACCCCGCCGGAGCTGCTCGGCCCCGCCCTGGGTTCGCTGCGGATCTTCGCCGGATACGCGGGCTGGGGCCCCGGTCAACTGGAGGGCGAGCGGGACGAGGGTGCGTGGTACGTGGTCGAGTCGGAGCCCGGTGACGTCTCCTCCCCGCACCCCGAACAGCTCTGGCGTGCGGTGCTCCGCCGCCAGCGAAGCGAACTCGCGATGATCGCCACGTATCCGGACGACCCTTCGCTCAACTGATGCCCGTCTCTTTCAGTACCCTTGGCGGTTATGAGCACTCTTGAGCCCGATCGCGGGGCAGGTACGGGGACCCTCGTCGAACCGACGCCACAGGTGTCGAGGGGCGACGGCGACCACGAGCGCTACGCCCATTACGTCCAGAAGGACAAGATCATGGCGAGCGCCCTGGAGGGCACTCCCGTGGTCGCGCTGTGCGGGAAGGTCTGGGTGCCGGGGCGCGACCCCAAGAAGTACCCCGTCTGTCCCATGTGCAAGGAGATCTACGAGTCCATGGGCGCCGGCGGCGACAAGGACAAGGGCAAGGGCGGCGGCAAGGACAAGAAGTAGGTCCGCTCCTCACGTGGACCCACCCCCCGATCGCCGGTGGGTCTTTGCTGTCAGGCCCCCGGGGCGCGCGACACCGCGCACCCCGGGGGCCTTCTGTCTGCCCGGTCACCCCCGGTGGCCGGGCAGTCGCGTTGCACGGGCTGCATCCGCTGGTCACAGAGTGGTGGAGACCACTTGTCGGCGCCGGAACGCGGATCTACTCTCCTGCCAGTTGTGCAGAACGAAACGCACGTTGCACATGTTGCAACGCATGACCGGTAGGGGTTCCGGATGAAGCTTTCTGCCCGAATTGCCGCCCCGGCTGCGGCGCTGGTGCTGGCCGGCCTCACCGCCACCGCCTGCGCGCCGCAGACCTCCGACACCAGTGCGAAGGGTGATGAGAAGAGCGGCACTCTCCGTGTCTGGCTCTTCCAGGAGGTCGGCAACAAGCCCAAGGAGAAGGTCGTCGACGCGGCCGTCGCCGATTTCGAGAAGGCCCACAAGGGCGCGGAGGTCGAAGTCGAGTACATACCCGTCGACACCCGCGCGCAGCGCATCAAGGCCGCGTTCAACGACCCCGACAGCGCCCCGGACCTCATCGAGTACGGCAACAGCGACACCGCCGGATACGTCAAGGACGGCGGACTCGCCGACATCACCGAGGAGTTCGGCGCCTGGGACGAGGCCAAGGACACCGACCCGACCGCCAAGCAGTCCGTCACCGTCGGCGACAAGGTCTACGGCGCACCCTTCTTCGTCGGCGTCCGGGCCCTCTACTACCGCACCGACGTCTTCGAGGACCTCGGCATCGAGGCCCCCAAGTCCCAGGCCGAGCTGATCTCCACCGCCAAGAAGATCCGCAAGGCGAAGCCCGACCTCTACGGCCTCGCGGTCGGCGGCGCGTACACCTACGGCGCGATGCCCTTCATCTGGGCCAACGGCGGCGAGCTCGCGGGCGAGAGCGGGGGCGCCTACAAGTCGGGCATCAACAGCGAGAAGTCCCGCAAGGGCATCGAGGCCTACACCTCCCTCTTCGGCGACGACAACTGTCCGGCCGCCAAGTGCGCCTCCATGGGCGGCAACGCCACCGTGACCGCCTTCGCCTCCGGCAAGGCCGCCATGGCCATCGGCGGCGACTTCAGCCACGCGGCCGTCGAGGCGGGCGCGGTCAAGGGCAAGTACGCCGTCGTCCCGCTGCCCGGCATCGCCGAGGGCTCCATCGCCCCCGCCTTCGCGGGCGGCAACAACCTCGGCGTCCTCAGGAGCAGTTCGCACCGCACCCTCGCCGTCGACCTGATGAAGTCGCTGAGCGGCAAGAAGACCCAGGCCCAGATGTTCGACGCGATGGGCTTCCTGCCCACCTACACCGACGTCCTGGACAACGCCGCGAAGAAGGAGCCCTTCGTCGCCCCGTTCGTCCGGACCCTCGGCGCGGGCGCCAAGTTCGTCCCCGCCTCGCCCGCCTGGGGCCAGATCGACGCCTCGCTCGTCCTGCCGACGATGTTCCAGGAGATCGTCTCCGGCCGTAAGGACGTGGACAGGGCCACGGACGACGCGGCGAAGAAGATGAACACGGCCTTCACCGACGCGGGCTGACGATGACCACGCACACCACCACCCCGCTCAAGGCCCCGCCCACGGGCGCGGCCGGGGCGGGCGGCGGCACCCCGGCCGTCCGCCCGCCCCGGCGCGGCCGGTCGCTCCCACCCGCGAACCGCTCCGGCTGGACCCCCTGGCTCTACCTGCTGCCCGCCCTCGTCCTGCTCGCCGGACTGCTCGTCTACCCGATCTACCAACTCGGCCTGATCTCGTTCCTGGAGTACACCCAGGCCCAGGTCAGCGGCGGCGAACCCACCACCTTCAAGGGCCTGGGCAACTACGCCACGCTCTTCGACGACAGCCAGTTCTGGCAGGTCCTCCTCGCCACCGTCCTGTTCGCCGCGGCCTGCGTGGTCTCCACCCTGTTCGTCGGTTGCGCGCTCGCCGTCCTGCTCACCCGCATCCGCGCGCTGCCCCGGCTCGCGCTGATGATGGCCGCGCTCGGCGCCTGGGCCACCCCCGCGATCACCGGCTCCACCGTCTGGGTCTTCCTCTTCGACCCCGACTTCGGACCCGTCAACAGAGTGCTGGGACTCGGCGACTTCTCCTGGACGTACGGCCGCTACAGCGCCTTCGCGCTCGTCCTCCTCGAAGTGCTGTGGTGCTCGTTCCCGTTCGTGATGGTCACCGTGTACGCGGGCATCCGGGCCATCCCCACCGAAGTGCTGGAGGCCGCCTCGCTGGACGGCGCGTCCCAGTGGCGGATCTGGCGCACCATCATGGCGCCGATGCTCAAGCCCATCCTGATCGTCGTCACCATCCAGTCGATCATCTGGGACTTCAAGGTCTTCACCCAGATCTACGTCATGACCAACGGCGGCGGCATCGCCGGCCAGAACCTGGTGCTCAACGTGTACGCCTACCAGAAGGCGTTCGCGTCCTCGCAGTACAGCCTCGGATCGGCGATCGGCGTCGTGATGCTGGTGATCCTGCTGGCCGTCACGCTCGTCTATCTGCGTCTCGTACGCCGCCAGGGAGAGGAACTGTGAGCGTGCTTACGCTTCTGCGCGTCAAGCGGCCCGGCAGGCTGGCCGCCGAGGCCGCCGCCCTGATCATCGCCGTGGCGGTCGCCTTCCCGCTCTACTGGATGGTGCTCTCCGCGTTCAAACCGGCCGGGGAGATCCAGTCCACCGACGCCCGCCCCTGGACGCTCGCCCCCTCGCTCGACTCCTTCCGCCGGGTCTTCGACCAGCAGGACTTCGGCCGCTACTTCCTCAACAGCCTGCTGGTGGCGGGCACGGTCGTCATCCTCTCCGCGTTGATCGCCTTCCTGGCCGCCACCGCCGTGACCCGCTTCCGCTTCAAGTTCCGCACCACACTGCTGATCATGTTCCTGGTCGCGCAGATGGTGCCGGTGGAGGCGCTGACCATCCCGCTGTTCTTCCTGATGCGGGACTTCGGCCAGCTGAACACGCTCGGCTCGCTGATCCTGCCGCACCTCGCCTTCTCGCTGCCGTTCGCCATCTGGATGCTGCGCGGCTTCGTCAAGGCCGTCCCCGAAGCCCTGGAGGAGGCCGCCTGCATCGACGGGGCGAGCCGCACCCGCTTCCTGTGGCAGATCCTCTTCCCGCTGGTCTTCCCGGGCCTCGTGGCGACCAGCGTCTTCTCCTTCATCACCACCTGGAACGACTTCCTGTTCGCGAAGTCGTTCATCATCAGCGACACCTCCCAGTCGACGCTGCCGATGGCGCTGCTGGTCTTCTTCAAACCGGACGAGAACGACTGGGGAGGGATCATGGCAGCCTCGACGGTGATGACCATCCCCGTACTGGTCTTCTTCGTACTCGTACAGCGACGCCTCGTCTCCGGACTGGGCGGAGCGGTAAAGGACTGATGTCATGACACCCGAGGACAGGACGGCGGCGGCCTCCGTGAACACCGCGGCTCTCGGTCTGATCCCCGCTCCGCGCACCCTGACCCCGGCCCCCTCCGGGCCGTATGCGCTGAACCGCGCGACCCCGCTGAGCGCCGCACCGGGCACGGAGGGCGTCGCCCGCTGGCTGCGCACCACGCTCGGCCCGGCCACCGGACTGCCCCTGACCGAGGGCACGGGCGACCACGGCATCGTGCTGACGCTCGACGGGGAACTGGCCCCCGAGGCATACCGCCTCGCCGTCGACGCCGATGCCGTACGCATCACCGGCGGCAGCGCGGCGGGCGTCTTCCGGGGCGCGCAGACCCTCCGTCAGCTCCTCGGCCCGGACGCCTTCCGGCGCGCGCCCCTCGCACCGGGACGCGCCTGGGAGGTCCCGGCGGTCGTCGTCGAGGACGAACCCCGCTTCGGCTGGCGCGGTCTGATGCTCGACGTCTCGCGGCACTTCCTGCCCAAGGACGACGTCCTGCGCTACCTGGACCTGCTCGCCGCCCACAAGCTGAACGTCTTCCACTTCCACCTCACCGACGACCAGGGCTGGCGCATCGAGATCAAGCGCTACCCGCGCCTGACGGAGGTGGGCTCCTGGCGTTCGCGCACCAAATACGGCCACCGCGCCTCCGAACTGTGGGACGAGACCCCCCACGGCGGCTTCTACACCCAGGACGACATCCGCGAGATCGTCGCCCACGCCGCCGAGCGGCATATCCGGGTCGTCCCCGAGATCGACATCCCGGGCCACTCGCAGGCCGCCATCAGCGCATACCCCGAACTGGGCAACACCGACGTCATCGACACCACCACCCTCTCCGTCTGGGACACCTGGGGCGTCAATCCGAACGTACTCGCCCCCACTGACAACACCCTGCGCTTCTTCGAAGGCGTCCTGGAAGAGGTGCTGGAACTCTTCCCCGCCGGGACCTCGCCGTTCGTCCACATGGGCGGCGACGAGTGCCCCAAGGACCAGTGGAAGCAGTCCCCGCTCGCCCAGGCCCGGATCGCCGAACTCGGCGTCAAGGACGAGGAGGGACTCCAGTCCTGGTTCATCCGGCACTTCGACGCCTGGCTCGCCGACCGGGGCCGCCGCCTCATCGGCTGGGACGAGATCCTCGAAGGCGGCCTCGCCGAAGGGGCCGCGGTCTCCTCCTGGCGCGGTTACGCCGGAGGCATCGCGGCCGCCGAGGCCGGGCACGACGTGGTCATGTGCCCCGAGCAGCAGGTGTATCTGGACCACCGTCAGGACGGCGGCCCCGACGAACCCATGCCCATCGGATACGTCCGGACCCTGGAGGACGTCTACCGCTTCGAGCCCGTCCCGCCGGGCCTGAGCCAGGAGGCGGCCCGTCACATCCTGGGCACCCAGGCCAACGTCTGGACCGAGGTCATGCAGAACCGGGCCCGCGTCGACTACCAGGTCTTCCCACGCCTCGCCGCCTTCGCCGAGGTCGCCTGGTCCGCCCTGCCCGCCCCGGCCGACCGGGACTTCGCCGCCTTCGACGCCCGGATGAGCGCCCACTACGCCCGGCTCGACGCCCTCGGCGTCGACTACCGCCCGCCGACGGGTCCGTACCCCCGGCAGCAGCGCCCCGGCATCCTCGGCCGCCCGCTCGACGTGGTGCCACCGGTGGTGTGACCCCGAGCCCGGCCCGCCGGCCGCAGCCGTCCTCCGGGACCGCTGCGGCCGGCCCGCGTCCGGGGCCAACAGCCCTGCCGACGCGCGCCGGAGCGAGGGTGCGAACCGTATAAGTCGTACAAACCTCGCTGAAGAGTGGCAATTCACCCTCCCCGCCGAAGAAGTGCGAAACCGGAACATCCCGCAGGTCAGGGACGGATCCACCCTTCGCGGACCCTCGCGCCGGTCCGATCGGAAGATGTGCCAGAGTTGCCACGTCCGGGCTGTGAACACGTACCGTACGGCGGAACAGGCGGGACAGCCGGGAGACCGGGAAGGGGCAGCTGGGTTGACCACGCACGCACCGCAGGCGATGCAATCGGTGACGCTGCCGGCCTCGTTGGACGAGGCCGTGGCGGCACTCGGCGCCATGCCCGCAGCCGTTCCGGTCGCGGGGGGCACGGACCTGATGGCAGCCGTCAACAAGGGGCTGCTGCGCCCCTCGGGGCTGGTCGGCCTCGGGCGGATCAGCGAGCTGCGCGGCTGGCACTACCAGGACGGCCACGCGCTGCTCGGCGCCGGACTCACCCACGCCCGCATGGGCCGCCCCGACTTCGCCGCCCTCATCCCCGCCCTCGCCGCCTCCGCCCGCGCCGCGGGTCCGCCCCAGATCCGCAACGCCGGCACCCTCGGCGGCAACATCGTCACCTCCGCGCCCACCGGCGACGCCCTGCCGGTGCTGGCCGCGCTGGAGGCCGAGCTCGTCATCGCGGGCCCCGGCGGCGCCCGCCGCGAGATCCCCGTCTCCCACCTGCTGGCCGGCCGTGAACTGCTGGAGCCCGCGGAGCTGATCGGCTTCGTCCGCGTACCGCTGCTGCACGCCCCGCAGGTGTTCCTGAAGGCCACCGGCCGCACCGGTCCCGGCCGTGCCACCGCCTCGGTCGCCGTCGTCCTGGATCCGGCCCGCCGCGGCGTGCGCTGCGCGGTCGGCGCGATCGCCCCGATGCCGCTGCGCCCGCTGGAGGCGGAGCGCTGGATCGCCTCGCTGATCGACTGGGACGGCGAGCGGGGCCTGGCCCCCGCCGCGCTGGCCGCCTTCGGCGAGTACGTCGCCGCGGCCTGCGTCCCGGACCACGCACCACCGGCCGACGGCTCGGAGGCACCGCCGCTGTCCCCGGCCGTACTGCACCTGCGGCGCACCGTCGCCGCGCTCGCCCGACGCGCGCTGGGGAGGGCACTGTCGTGAGCAATGAGGAATCCCCCGACCAGCACGGGCAGTACGGGCCGCAGGACGGGCAGGGCGGCTCCGGCGGACCGGATCCGCGGTACGGAGCCTGGCTGCCGACCCCGCAGAACGGTGAGTACGACGCCGACGCCACCGCGTTCGTCCAGCTCCCGCCGGAGGACCTGGCCAACATCCCGCTGGCCGCGCCCGGCCAGGGGTACGTCCCCCCGATGATCCTGCCGCTGACCCCGGCCGCCGGCCTGGACCCGGCGGCGACGGGCAGTTGGGTGGTGCGGACGCAGAGCCAGCAGGCGCAGGCCGAGCAGCGCGCCCAGGAGGCTGCCGCCGCCCAGGAGACCGCCGCCGCCCAGGAGTCCGGCGTGGTCCACTGGCCGGACCCGAACCAGCAGGGCGGGCAGGGCGGATACCAGGGCCCCTACCAGGACACCTCGCACGCCACGGCCCAGTGGAACTTCACCGAGGCCTTCGGCGAGACGCCGACGGCCCCGGAGTCGGCCGGCCCGGAAGCAGCCCCGGCGGCCGCGGGCGGAACCGGCCACTCCGGCCCCACGGGTCACACCGGCCAGTGGACGATCCCGGTGGCGGACGGGGATCTCCCGGACGAATCGGGCGAGTTCCTGGCCTCGGCGCACACCCCGCAGTGGTACGCCGACAGCGCCCGCCCGGCAACGCTGCCCGGCGGCGCTCCCGCCCCCTGGGCCACACCGGAACCGGAAACCGCCCCCGTACCCGTAACGGAGGAGACCCCGGAACCGGCGACGGACGAACCGGCAGCTCCGGCGGCAGAGACGGTCCAGCCAGAGACGGCCGGGGCGGCGACGGACGCACAGACCGACACCGACACCGCCACCGCCGCCACCGGCACCGAGGGCCCCACCGCCGAGGAACCCGACACGGCACCCGAGGCGGCTCCCGACGCCGACGCGGGTCCCGAAGCGGTCCCCGGCACAGCCCCGGACGCGACCCCGGAAGCAACGCCGGACGCGATCCCGGAGGCAGCCCCGGACGCCGCCCCCGCCCCCGTCCTCCTCGACGCACCGAGCGAGCACCCCTCCGCGTCCTACCTGCTCCATGTGAACGGCATGGACCGCCCGGTCAGCGACGCCTGGATCGGCGAGTCCCTGCTCTACGTGCTCCGCGAGCGCCTCGGCCTGGCCGGGGCCAAGGACGGCTGCTCGCAGGGTGAGTGCGGCGCCTGCAACGTCCAGGTCGACGGCCGGCTGGTCGCCTCCTGCCTGGTCCCCGCGGCCACGGCGGCGGGCAGCGAGGTGCGTACGGTCGAGGGCCTGGCCGTCGACGGCGAACCGTCCGACGTCCAGCGGGCCCTGTCCGCCTGCGGAGCCGTCCAGTGCGGCTTCTGCATCCCCGGCATGGCGATGACCGTCCATGACCTGCTGGAGGGCAACCACGCCCCCAGCGAGCTGGAGACCCGTCAGGCCCTCTGCGGCAACCTCTGCCGCTGTACCGGCTACCGGGGCGTGCTCGACGCGGTCGCGGACGTCGTCGCGGCCCGTGAGGCGAGCGCCGAGGCGGCCACGGCGGTCCAGGACGAGGCGCGCATCCCGCATCAGGCCGAGCCGGGCGCCGGCGGCGTGCAGCAGGGCCCCCACCCGCACGAGGGAGAGGCGCTGTGAGGCACGCCCCCGGTCCCGCCGTACGACAGCAGCACCACGCGAACGACAAGGAGGCGGCGTGAGCGGCGACGCGGCCACCGCGGCCAACGCGACCAGCACCGGTCTGCCCAGGATCGACGCCATGGGCGGACCGGGCACGGGTTCCGGCCCGGACCAGGAGCAGCCCCTGCTGGGCCTCGGCGCCTCGCTGCCGGCCGCCGACGCCCGCGCGAAGACCGAGGGCACCTTCCCGTACGCCGCCGACCTCTGGGCCGAGGGCCTGCTGTGGGCGGCCGTGCTGCGCTCCCCGCACCCGCACGCGCGGATCGTGTCCATCGACACCTCGGGTGCCGAGGAGATGCCCGGGGTGCGCGCGGTCGTCACGCACGAGGACGTGCCGGGGGACCGCAACTACGGCCGCCATGTGGTGGACCGCCCGGTGTTCGCCTCCGACCTGGTCCGCCACCACGGCGAGCCGATCGCCGCGGTCGCCGCCGACCACCCGGACACCGCACGGCTGGCCGCCGCCGCCATCGCCGTACGGTACGAGGTGCTGGAGCCGGTCACGGACCCGGAGCAGGCGTTCGCGGCGGAGCCCCTGCACCCCGACGGCAACCTGATCCGGCACATCCCGCTGCGCTACGGCGACGCGGAGGCGGCGGGCGAGGTCGTCGTCGAGGGCCTGTACCGCATCGGCCGCCAGGACCCGGCCCCGATCGGTGCGGAGGCCGGCCTCGCCGTGCCCCGCCCGGACGGCGGCGTGGAGATCTACACCGCCTCCACCGACCCGCACACCGACCGCGACCTGATCGCCGCCTGTTTCGGCCTGGAACCCGACCGGGTCAAGGTCGTCGTGACCGGGGTGCCCGGCGCGACCGGCGACCGCGAGGACCCCGGCTTCCAGATCCCGCTGGGCCTGCTCGCGCTGCGCACCGGCTGCCCGGTGAAGCTGGCCGCGAGCCGCGAGGAGTCCTTCCTCGGCCACACCCACCGCCACCCCACGCTCCTGCGCTACCGCCACCACGCGGACGCGGAGGGCCGGCTGGTCAAGGTGGAGGCCCAGATCCTGCTGGACGCCGGCGCGTACGCCGACGCCTCCTCGGAGTCCCTGGCGGCGGCCGTGGCCTTCGCCTGCGGCCCGTACGTCGTCCCGCACGCCTTCATCGAGGGCTGGGCGGTCCGGACGAACAACCCGCCTTCGGGCCATGTGCGCGGCGAGGGCGCGATGCAGGTCTGCGCGGCGTACGAGGGCCAGATGGACAAGCTGGCCGCGAAGCTGGGCATCGACCCGGCCGAACTGCGCCTGCGCAACACGCTGTCGACGGGCGACATCCTCCCCACCGGCCAGACGGTCACCTGCCCGGCCCCGGTGGCCGAACTGCTCCAGGCCGTCCGCGACTACCCCCTCCCCGCCCTTCCCAAGGACGCCCCGCAGGACGACTGGCTGCTGCCGGGCGGCCCCGAGGGCGCGGGGGAGCCCGGCGCGGTGCGCCGGGGCGTGGGCTACGGCCTGGGCATGGTCCACATGCTGGGCGCCGAGGGCACGGACGAGGTCTCCACGGCCACGGTCCGGGTCCACGACGGTGTGGCCACGGTGATCTGCGCGGCGGTGGAGACGGGCCAGGGCTTCACCACGCTGGCCCGCCAGGTCGTCCAGGAGACCCTGGGCATCGAAGAGGTCCATGTGGCCGCCGTCGACACCGACCAGCCCCCGGCGGGCCCGGCGACGCACGGCCGTCACACCTGGGTGTCGGGCGGGGCGGTGGAGCGCGCGGCGAAGATGGTCCGCACCCAGCTCCTCCAGCCGCTGGCCCACAAGTTCGGCATGTCCACGGAGCTGCTCCAGATCGCCGACGGCAAGATCACCTCGTACGACGGTGTGCTCTCCACCACCGTCACGGAGGAGCTGGACGGCAAGGAACTCTGGGCCACCGCCCAGTGCCGCCCCCATCCCACGGAACCGCTGGACGAGTCCGGCCAGGGCGACGCGTTCGTCGGCCTCGCGTTCTGCGCGGTACGGGCGGTGGTCGACGTCGACATCGAGCTCGGCTCCGTCCGGGTGGTCGAGATGGCGGTCGCCCAGGACGTCGGCCGCGTCCTGAACCCGGCCCAGCTGGCGATCCGCATCGAGGCGGGCATCACCCAGGGCATCGGCGCGGCCCTCACCGAGAACCTCCGCACCGCCCGCGGCCTGATCCGCCACCCCGACCTGACCGGCTACGCGCTCCCCACCTCGCTGGACGCCCCGGACATCCGGATCGTGAAACTGGTCGAGGAACGCGACGTGGTAGCCCCCTTCGGCGCCAAGCCCGCCTCGGCGGTCCCGGTCGTCACGGCCCCCGCAGCGGTCGCCTCGGCGGTCCGCTCGGCGACGGGCCGCCCGGTGAACCGCCTGCCCATCAGGCCCCAGGCGGCGGTGGCGACGCCCAAGGGGTGACCCGAAGGCCGGCTCGGCGGCGGTGCGTTTCTGCCCGGACAAAGGCTCAGTTCCTACTCGCCCGCCCCGTGCTCGCGACCGTACGGTTGCCGCGGAGGCTGTCCGCACGGCGATACCCGAGGGAACACGTGACATTCGAGAAGGAATGGGCCGAACTGCGCTCGGCGGCGGCCGAACGAAGAGCCATGCAGGTCAACAGCGCTCCGGCCGAGGGCGGCGGGGGTGGCGCACCCGACCTGGTGGTGAACCGGGACGACCTCGGCGCTGTCGGGAATGACGCCTATGAGCTCAGGACGAGGCTGTCGAAGGACGGTGACCACGCCCGTCCGGCCACCTTCGACGCGGCGATCGCGCTCACCAACGGCAACTTCACGAGCGGTTCGGCGGTGCTCAAGGTGCACGACCGCTGGCAGACCCAGCTCAAGACGCTGCTGGATTCCTGTGCGCATATTTCGAACCACCTGGATTACACCAAGGCCCAGCACGCGAAGGACGACGTGAAGATCGGCGGGGATCTGGTGCCGGTCTCCAAGCTCTCGGAGTACCTGAAGTAGGGCTCGGGGGCCCGCGCGCACGCTGCATGACGAGGACATCGTCGAAGCCCCGTCGGGGAAGCTGAAGGCCGCGGCCGACGACTGGTCGGATAGGGCGGCCAATCTGGACAAGCTCGCCACCCGAGCCTCTGACGGGATGAAGGCGAAGGCGAACGGGGAGGGCCTCGACGCCGGGGTCACCAAGGCGTTCGTCGGCGGGACCGCCAAGGAGTTCGCGGACGCAGCCGCCGAGGCCAAGGGCGGGAGAGGGCGACAGCGGCCTCCTTGAGAAGCTGGACCCCGGTATGCGGTCTCTGCCGTAGCCGTTGACCAGGAGGGGGGCCGGCGTGATATCCGAGCCGGAGATGGTGGGGGAGTTCGAACCGGGCGAGCCCGCGGAGGCGGTGAGCGGGTTCGACCGGAAGCCCGCGGCCGGACGGCGCTACGGGGCGGGGCTGCTGTGGGCCGCCGCCGGAGCACTGGTGGCTTCCGCGGTGTGGGCGGCGGCGGTGTTCGGGTACGGGTTCGGCGAGGGGAAGCCGGATCTGCGGGGGTACCGGCTGGGGGAGAAGCCCTGTGTCGCGATGCAGCTCAAGGCGCTCTCCGGATCCGTCGGGAAGGCGGAGAGTGAGCCGACCGAGCTGTCGGGGCGGGTCGAGCATCCTGCCATCGACCGGGTCGACTGCGCGGTCTCGCTCGCTCCCTTCGAGGTCTCCGAGGAGGAGCGGGGGGACGGGTGGTCCGTCCAGGTCTCCGTGTCGATGAGGGTCGAACTGCACAAGGAGACCGATCCGGGGCCCGAATTCGAGGCGCTGAGCACGGAGGCGGACCCCTTCGGGAACGAAGTCGCCGAGGTGGAGGGAATCCCCGGTCTCGGGGACAGCGCCTATCTGGTGACGAGGGACGACCAGTCCTCGCTGGTGGCCGTGCGGGACGGCGGCGTCGTCATGACGCTCGGTATGTCCGTCTCGACGACGTACGACGGCGACGACGACTATCCGGAGGGTGAGGTCGACGTTCCCGATCTGACTCCGTACCAGGGCGACCTGCTCAGTGATGCGCACGAGGTGCTGGACGCGCTCAAGGCGTGAGCCGCGCTCGGCCCGTACGCCCACGCGGACACACGGTCGGGTGTGGTGGTGCTGCGCGTCGCTGTTCTCCTGCCGCGTTCCTCTGCTGCCCGTACCTCGCCGTCCGTTCCTCGCTGTCCATGACGCCACGGGCCGCCGTCCACCGCCTCGGGAAGCCCGGCCGGGCCGCCAGGCGACGGCCACACGCCGGTCACACCCGGGGCTCGGGACCTACGACCAAGGGCCGAGTGCGGGGCCGCACAAAGACAGGGTTCAAACCGCTCCATGCCTCTTACTCTTGGGCCATGACCGCCCTCGAACCGCGTGACGGCACCGATACCGCGCGCCTCGCGCCGACCGTGACCGACGCCTCCTCCCCGGACCCGCTGTCCGGAGTCCCTCTCGCGGCCGCCGAGGGGGTCCTCGGGCGCAGCTACCGGGCGCTGAGCATCGGCATCGTCTCCGTGGTGTTCCTCATCGCGTTCGAGGCCACGGCGGTCGGCACGGCCATGCCGGTGGTCGCCCGCGAGCTGAACGGGATCCCTCTCTACGCGTTCGCCTTCTCCGCGTACTTCACCACCAGCCTCTTCGCCATGGTCCTCTCCGGACAGTGGGCCGACCGGCGCGGGCCGCTCCAGCCGCTCGCCACCGGGATCACCGCCTTCGGCGCCGGTCTGCTGCTCTCCGGGGCGGCCACCAGCATGTGGATCTTCATCGCGGGCCGGGCGGTCCAGGGCCTCGGCGGCGGGCTGGTGATCGTCGCCCTGTACGTGGTCATCGGGCGGGCCTACCCCGAGCACATCCGGCCCGCGATCCTGGCCGCCTTCGCGGCGAGCTGGGTGATCCCCTCCGTCGTCGGGCCGCTCGCCTCCGGGACGGTGACCGAGCACCTCGGCTGGCGCTGGGTGTTCGTCGGCATTCCCGTCCTCATCGTGGTCCCGCTCGTGCTGGCCCTCCCGGCGATCCGGCGGACGGCCTCCGGGCCCGCGGACCCGGAGGCCGCCACCGAGCCGTACGACCGCCGCCGGATCCGGCTCGCGCTGGGGATCTCGGCCGGGGCGGGGCTGCTCCAGTACGCGGGGCAGGAGCTGAACTGGCTCGCCCTCCTGCCGGCCGCTCTCGGCGTCGCCCTGCTGGTGCCGGCCGTCCGCGGACTGCTGCCCAAGGGGACCGTACGGGCGGGGCGCGGGCTGCCCTCGGTGGTCCTGCTGCGCGGGATCGCCGCCGGATCGTTCATCGCCGCCGAGTCCTTCGTACCGCTGATGCTGGTCACCCAGCGAGGGCTGTCCCCGACGATGGCCGGGCTCTCGCTGGCCGTGGGCGGGGCGACCTGGGCGCTCGGTTCGTACGTACAGTCCCGGCCGCGCATGGAAGCGCACCGGGAGCGGCTGATGGTCAGCGGCATGGTGCTCGTCGCCGCCTCGATCGCCGTCGCGCCCTCCGTGCTGATCGAGGGGGTCCCGGTCTGGATCGTCGCCGTCGCCTGGGCCTTCGGCTGCTTCGGGATGGGCATGGTGATCGCCTCCACCAGCGTGCTGCTGCTGAAGCTGTCGGCCCCCGAGGAGGCGGGCTCCAACTCCGCCGCCCTCCAGATCTCCGACGGGCTCTCCAACGTGCTGCTCCTGGCCACCGGCGGCGCGGCCTTCGCGGCGCTCGGCGGCGGGGCGGTGGGCGCGGCCGCGCACGGGGCGGTGGCGTCGGGGACGTCGGGCTCGCACCCGGGCGCGTTCGCCGCGGTGTTCCTGCCGATGGCGGGGGTGGCGGTGGTGGGGGCCTGGGTGGCGACCCGGGTGCGGGAGCGATAGCGGTACTGCTTTGGCCCCACAGGTGGTACCTTATTGGTATGGCTATGAACCTGCGTATACGCGAGGACCAGCAAGAGGCGCTGAAGCTCCGTGCCGAGCAGGAGGGGCGGAGCATGCACGCCATAGTGCTTCAGGCCATCGACCGCTATCTGGAGGTCGAGGCCGACCGGGAGTCGGTTCGCCGGCTCGGTGCGAAGTACGCGGTGCGCCACGCTGATCTGCTGCGGAGGCTGGGGGAGTAGTGAAATACCTGACGGTTCAGGAAGTCCTGGACCTGGCGGAGCTCGCCTGTGGGGGGCAGCAGGTCGCGGTGCGCGATCTGGGGCTGCTCAGTTCGGCGGTTCATCGGCCACAGTCGCAGATGTTCGGTGTCGAGGCGTACACCGATCTGTTCCAGAAGGCCGCCGGGCTGTTGCAGTCGCTGGCGGTGAACCACCCCCTCGTCGATGGCAACAAGCGTATGGCGTGGATGTCCACGGTCGTGTTCCTCGACATCAACGGAACCGAGATGGTCGAGGTTGACCAGGACGAGGCGTACAAACTCGTCATCGAAGTGGCCATGGGAAGCCTTGAGGATGTGGACCGGATCGCCGAGCGGCTGAGAGCGCTGCGCGACGCGATGTGAACACGGTCTCGTCGGGCGTCGGCGCGGCTTGTTCGTAGCAGGTTTCAACCGGGCCACCGGTAAGGTGGCCCGGTTGTCGTATCGCGGGCCGGGACGAACCGGCCCGGTCCGGTGCCGACAGCGCCCCACGTACCCGAGAGCCCCGAACCGGAGACCGTGACTACTACCACCGCCTCCCACCACCTCTCACCCGCCTTTCCCGGCCGCGCCCCCTGGGGCACCGCCGGCAAGCTGCGAGCCTGGCAGCAGGGTGCCATGGAGAGGTACGTCCAGGAGCAGCCGCGCGACTTCCTCGCCGTCGCGACGCCCGGCGCCGGCAAGACCACGTTCGCGCTGACCCTCGCGTCGTGGCTGCTGCACCACCATGTCGTGCAGCAGATCACCGTCGTCGCCCCGACCGAGCACCTCAAGAAGCAGTGGGCGGAGGCGGCCGCGCGGATAGGGATCAAGCTCGACCCCGACTACAGCGCCGGTCCGCTGAGCAAGGACTACCACGGGGTCGCCGTGACGTACGCCGGTGTCGGCGTCCGTCCGATGCTGCACCGCAACCGCTGCGAGCAGCGCAAGACGCTCGTGATCCTCGACGAGATCCACCACGCCGGTGACTCGAAGTCCTGGGGCGAGGCCTGCCAGGAGGCGTTCGATCCGGCGACCCGGCGGCTCGCGCTGACCGGTACGCCGTTCCGGTCGGACACCAACCCGATCCCCTTCGTCGCGTACGAGGAGGGCAACGACGGCATCCGCCGCTCCTCCGCCGACTACACCTACGGCTACGGCAACGCGCTCGCCGACGGCGTCGTCCGCCCGGTCATCTTCCTCAGCTACAGCGGCAACATGCGCTGGCGCACCAAGGCCGGCGACGAGATCGCCGCCCGGCTCGGCGAGCCGATGACCAAGGACGCCATCGGGCAGGCCTGGCGCACGGCGCTGGCGCCCACCGGCGAGTGGATCCCCAATGTGCTCTCCGCCGCCGACAAGCGGCTCACCGAGGTCCGCAAGGGCATCCCCGACGCGGGCGGCCTCGTCATCGCGACCGACCAGGAGTCGGCACGCGCGTACGCCAAGATCCTCAAGAAGGTCACCGGCGAGACGCCGGCCCTGGTCCTCTCCGACGAGAAGGCCGCCTCCAAGAAGATCGACAAGTTCAGCGCGGACGAGTCGCGCTGGATGGTCGCGGTGCGGATGGTGTCCGAAGGGGTCGACGTGCCGCGCCTGGCCGTCGGCGTGTACGCGACGACCATCTCGACGCCCCTCTTCTTCGCCCAGGCCGTCGGGCGCTTCGTGCGCTCCCGCCGGCGTGGTGAGACGGCCTCCGTCTTCGTACCGACGATCCCGATGCTCCTCGACTTCGCCAACGAGATGGAGGTCGAGCGCGACCACGTGCTCGACAAGCCGAAGAAGGGCAGCGACGAGGAGAACCCGTTCTCCGAGGAGGACAAGCTCCTCGCCGACGCGGAGAAGCTGGAGGACGAGGAGACCGAGGAGCAGCTGCCCTTCGAGGCGCTGGAGTCCGACGCCGTCTTCGACCGGGTGCTGTACGACGGCGCCGAGTTCGGCATGCAGGCCCACCCCGGTTCCGAGGAGGAGCAGGACTACCTCGGCATCCCGGGGCTCCTCGAACCGGACCAGGTGCAGCTCCTTCTCCAGAAGCGGCAGAGCCGGCAGATCGCGCACAGCCGCCAGAAGCCGGCCGAGGAGGCCGACCTCCTGGAGAAGCCGGCCGACGCCCGGCCCGTGGTCACCCACAAGCAGCTGCTGAGCCTGCGCAAGCAGCTCAACACCATGGTCTCCGCCTACACCCACCAGAGCGGCAAGCCCCACGGTGTCATCCACACCGAGCTCCGCCGGGTCTGCGGCGGCCCGCCGAGCGCCGAGGCGACGGCCCACCAGATCCAGCAGCGCATCGTGAAGGTCCAGGAGTGGGCGACCCGGATGACGTGATCCCGGGGCGTTCCCGCTTCGCCGGCCCGTACGGAGGTTCCCTCCTTCGTACGGGCCGATGGCGTTCCGGGCCGTACGGTGGCGTTCCCGGGCAGCACGGCGATGTTTCGGGGCGAGGTGCGGTGACGTTTCCGGTGGTCGGTTGCGGGAAATTTCTCCGGGGCCGTTCACACACTGTTAACGATGGTTCGCATCTGTGGACGGGTCGCCGCAGAGGTGTCGTGACACGTGAACGCGCGTAGATGTTCGCTTACCGGACGCCGCCCCCGTTGACCGGCCCTTATCCGGGGGCCATGCCGTGGCTCCCTGTCCGGAGACCGGATTCTGGACGAGGACTTCCGCTGAGCGGACTGGCTCGCTACTGTCCCCGGCATATGAACGCCCCGTGGCAGCGCCGCCGCGGAGCGCAGCCGGTGCCTTTGCCAGACCGGCGGCCTCTCCGTGCGTCGCCGCTGGGACCGGCGTCGCAACCTCCGGAGCGGGACCGTCGTCGCTCACCCGAAGAGGAGAGGGCGTCGTGACAGCGGAGACTTCCCAGACGCTCGACCGAGGACTGCGTGTCCTCAAACTGCTCGCCGACACCGATCACGGCCTGACCGTCACCGAGTTGTCCAACAAACTCGGTGTCAACCGGACCGTCGTCTACCGGCTGCTCGCCACCCTGGAGCAGCACGCCCTGGTGCGCCGTGACCTGGGCGGCCGCGCCCGGGTCGGCCTCGGTGTGCTGCGGCTCGGCAGACAGGTGCACCCGCTCGTCCGGGAAGCCGCGCTGCCCGCGCTGCGCTCCCTGGCCGAGGACATAGGGGCCACCGCCCACCTCACGCTCGTCGACGGCAGCGACGCCCTCGCGGTCGCCGTCGTCGAGCCCACCTGGACCGACTACCACGTCGCCTACCGGGCCGGCTTCCGGCATCCGCTGGACCGGGGCGCGGCGGGCCGGGCCATCCTGTCCGCCCGGCAGGCGACGGAGGCCGGGCACCCCGGCTACACCCTCACCCACGGCGAACTCGAAGCCGGGGCCAGCGGGGCGGCCGCGCCGCTGGTCGGGGTCTCGGGCGTGGAGGGCAGCGTCGGTGTCGTCATGCTCGCCGACGCCGTACCGGAACGGGTCGGGCCCCGCGTGCTCGACGCCGCCCGGGAAGTGGCCGACGCGCTGCGGTAGCCGCGTACGAGTCCAGGGCCGCCGTACGAGTCCAGGGCCGCGTACGCGTTCAGGGCGGGAGTGGCCGTCCTCGCGCAGGCGGCGAGGGCGGCGTGGGCGGCGTGCGCCTGGCGCGTTCCCGTCCGGGCGCGCCGGTTAGATTGGGTGGGTGCTCACTCGTCTCTCGCGCCCCCGCGTCCTCGCCCTCTGCGCGCTGCCCGTCCTCGCCCTGTTCGGTACGACGGTCCTCGCGCCGCTGCCGTTCACCCTGGCGCGGCCCGGGGTGACCTCGGATGTGCTCGGCAAGGACGACGGGCGGCCGGTGATCACCATCACCGGCACGTCCACCCGGCCGACCGACGGGCAGCTGCGGATGACGACGATCCTCGCCACCGGGCCGAAGGCGGACGTCCGTATCGGTGACGTGATCGACGGCTGGTTCCGTGCGGACCGGGCGGTCATGCCGCGCGACTCCGTCTACCCCACCGGCGGCTCCGAGAAGGAGATCGAGCGGCACAACCTCGACGACATGAAGGAGTCGCAGGACGTCGCCGTCGACGCCGCCCTGAACTACCTGGACCGCGAGCCCGGTTCGATGCGGGTCGAGGTGGACCTCGGCGACATCGGCGGCCCCAGCGCCGGTCTCTTCCTCTCCCTCGGCATCATCGACAAGCTCGACGGCGACGGCTCCGGCGGCGGTCTCACCGGCGGCCGCACCATCGCCGGTACGGGAACGATCAGCGCGGACGGGAAGGTCGGCGCGGTCGGCGGGGTGTCGATGAAGACGCAGGCCGCCCACCGCGACGGGGCGACCGTCTTCCTCGTCCCGAAGGCCGAGTGCGCCCAGGCGGAGGCCGAGCGGCCCGACGGGCTGCGGATCGTGCCCGTCACCACGCTGAAGGACGCGGTCAGCTCGCTCAAGGCCCTGGAGACGGGCGGGAAGGTACCGGCCTGCTGACCTGCTGCGGCGCGGAGGTCTTCCCGGTGTCCGGCCTCGGCCGTGCGAAAGGCTTCCCCGCGTCCGGCCCCGGCGGCCCGGAGGGCTCCCCCACCGCCGCCCCCGGCGTGTCGTCCATCGTCCGCCAGGACGGGAACACCAGCGGGCACAGCGTGGCCAGGAAGAAGACCCCGCCCATCGCCAGCAGCGCCCCCGTCGCCCCCACGCCCTCCACCAGCAGCCCGGCCGCGAGCCCGCCCAGCGGCATCGCGAACTCGCAGCCCGCCGTCAGCGCCCCCGAGACCCGGCTGCGCAGCCGGTCGGGCACGCGCTCGTAGATCACCGTCGTCAGGATCGGGTTCAGCACGCCGCCCGCGATCCCGGCCAGCAGCATGGTGACCGCGAGCGGAAGCGCCGTCCCGGTCACCGCGGCGACCACGAACCTCGGCGCGCCGCACAGGATCACGCACACCGTGAACACCGTCCGGCGCGAGAACCGGTGCCCCACCGCCCCGTACAGCAGGGCCCCCATCAGCCCGCCCGCCCCGAACATCGCGGTGAGCAGCCCGATGGCGGTCGCGCCGCCCAGCTCGCCCTCGGCGTGCACGGGGAGCAGCACCGCGTTCCAGCCCTGGTCGATGCCGTTCATGAACATCACCATGACCACGATCGCCAGCAACAGCCGGTTGCCCAGCAAGTGGGCGTACCCTTCGCGGAGTTCGGTGCCGTAGGCGCGCAGCGAGACCGGGGCCTCCGCCTTCCGCGGCTCGGCCGCGCGCACTCCCCTTACCCCTGTGGCGATCAGCAGTGCGGACAGCCCGAACGTCGCCGCGTCCAGCAGCAGGACCGTTTCCGCGCCGACGAAGGCGATGAGGACCCCGGCCAGCGCCGCGCCGGCCATCCGGGCCCCGCGTGAGACCGCGTCGAAGAGGCTGGCGGCCCGGGGGAGCGTGGTGCCGGCGTGCTCGGCCAGATCCGGGATCAGGACGTAGCGCGCGGTGTTGCCCGGGGTGTGGGCGAACCCGTTGAGTGCCATCAGCGCGCACAGCATCCAGAAGTCGAGGGCGCCGGCGAAGTGCAGCAGCGGGATCGCGGCGATGGCCGACGCGCACACGGCGTCGGACGCGATGGCGACCCGGCGGCGGCCGATCCGGTCGATGACCGGTCCGCCGACCAGCGCGGCGACGACGATCGGCAGGGTCGCGCAGAACGCGACGACGCCTGCCCGGCCCGCGCTGCCGGTGGTCTCCAGGACGAACCAGGGGACACCGATCAGGGTCAGTGAAGTACCGGCGGTGGATATGGAGTTGGCCGCGAGCGTGGCGGCGAGCGGGGTGCGGTTCCCCATGGCGCTTTCCCCCGGGATGGTCGTAGGGCCGTCACGCGGTACGGAAGGCGGCGGTGCGGGGCGCGGTGGCGGCCGTCTCCCGGCTCTCGACCGTCAGCCGCAGGCCCGCCTCGACCAGGGCCCAGCCGACCCGGGTGCGCAGCCGGGTGCGGGGGAGGCGGAACGCCGCTGCCTCGCCGTGGAGTTCCGACGCGCGGGCGGCGTGCAGGAGGTGGTGTACGTCGGCGTGCATAAGGCGATTCCCTTCGAGCGGGGGGCGGTTGGCGGCGCGTCGCTCATTCGGAGGAGCGCGGGAAGGTGTGCAGGTGGGTGCGGACGACGGCCGATCCCTCGGTGTCCTCGGGGACGACGCCCAGGTAGCTCTCCATCAGTTCGTGGACCTTCCGGGACAGCTCCAGGGCGAGCTCGGGAGTGAGCCGCAGTTTGAAGTCGCTCATGTCCCAGCTCCGCTGCCACACCTCCGGCCAGTCGTCCATCGTGCCCAGCCAGGTGTTCAGCTCCTGGGCGTGGCTCGTGGCCGTCTCGTGGAGGAGGAAGTTGATGGCCCCGCGCACCTCCGGGTCGGCGTGCGTCCGGAAATCTGTGCTCTCGACGGTCGAGCCGTCGTGGACCGCCCGCCACCAGCGCTCGCGGCCCTTGCCCAGTTCCGGGGCGTCCTCGACCATGCCGGACTCGGCCAGTTGGCGCAGGTGGTAGCTGGTCGCGCCGCTCGACTCGCCCAGCCGTTCGCCGAGCTTGGAGGCGGTGGCGGGGCCGAACTCGCGCAGCGCTTTCAGCAGCCGGATCCGGAGCGGGTGCGCGATGGCCCGCAAGGTGCGGGCGTCGACGTTGTGGATCTTCCGGTCGGTGCCGTCGTAGCGGTAGGGGCGGACGTCCTCGTTCTCTGGCATGACTCGACGATAGGGATGCAAAGAATGCTTTGCAAGGCTTTTTTGCAAGGGATTCTTTGCAACGGCTCTTCGTAACTCACCCCTCCTTGATGAACCCCTCCGCCACCAGCCAGTCCTTCGCCACCTCGTGCGGGTCCTCGCCGTCCACATCCACCTTGGCGTTCAGCGTTCGCGCGACCTCGGTCGTCAGCTTCTTCGCGAGCGGGTCCAGCAGCTCCGCGATCACCGGGTACTCCTCGAAGGTGGCCTCGTGGATGACCGGGGAGGCGTTGTAGTTGGGGAAGAAGCTCTTGTCGTCCGCCAGGACGTCCAGGTTCATGGCCTCGATGCGCCCGTCGGTGGTGAACACCTCGCCCAGCAGGCAGGAGTCGGACTCGGAGACCTGGGTGTAGATGATCCCGGCGTCCATCTTCTGGATGTTGGCGGCCGGGATGCTCATCCCGTACCGCTTCTGCATGCCGGGCAGCCCGTCGTCGCGGGAGGCGAACTCGTTCTCCACGCAGATCGTCACCGCGCCCGGGTCCCTCTTCGCGAGGGCCGCCACGTCCGAGAGGTTCTTCAGCTTGTACGTGGCGTTGTTCTTCTTGCTGATGGCCAGTGCGTACGTGTTGTCGAGCGGGGCCGGCGGCAGCCAGACCACCCCGTTGGCCCGGTCCTCGTCCCGCACCGCCTCGTACTGCTCGTGCGGGTCGACGATGGGGTCCGCGTGGCCGAGGAAGGTGATCCAGCCGGTGCCGGTGTAGTCCCACTGCGCGTCGGCGTCGCCGTTGATGATGGCCTCGCGCGCACTGATCGAACCCGGCAGGTTCGTCCGGTCCAGGACCTCCGCCCCGGCCGCCTTGAACACCAGGCCGGTCATCTGGCCCAGGATGATGTTCTCGCTGAAGTTCTTCGAGGTCACGGTCAGCGTCGCGCCCTTGAGCGGCTCGCCCTGCCCGACCGACCCCGGCGACACGTCGTCCACCATCGGCGAACCGCTCTTGAGTCCGCAGCCGCCCAGGAGCAGCGCCAGGGCCAGCACCAGCGTCAGGGCCGGAGTCAGGGACCGGGTCGGGGCAGGCGCCAGGGGCCCGGCCGTGCCGCCGGTCGCGAAGGTCCTGCGCCGCGATCCGTACGTCGTCGTCCTCCTCCTCATCGCTCCTCCAGCCCGCGCGGCGTCAGCGCCAGTTCGGCCAGCGAGGCCAGCCAGTCCACCAGCAGTGCCAGCACCACCGTCAGCACCGAGCCGATGACCAGCACCGGCATCCGCTGCGTCTGGATCCCCGAGGTGATCAGGTCGCCCAGCCCGCCGCCCCCGCCGAACGTCGCGAGCGTCGCCGTGCCGACGTTCAGGACGAGTGCCGTCCGCACCCCCGCCAGGATCAGCGGCACCGCGAGCGGCAGCTCCACCTTCATCAGGACGCCCCGGCCGGACATCCCCATCCCGCGTGCCGCCTCGATCATGTTCGGCTCGATCGCCCGCAGCCCCGCCACCGTGTTGGAGAGCACCGGCAGCACCGCGTAGATCACGATGCCGATGATCGCGGTCCGCGGGCCGATGCCCAGCCAGATCACCAGCAGCGCCAGCAGACCGATCGCCGGGGTCGCCTGCCCGATGTTGGCCAGCGCCGTGAACGCCGGGGCCGCCTTCCGCAGCCGCTGCCGGGTCAGCGCGATGCCGAGCGGGATCGCGATGATCAGCACCCAGAACGTGGAGATCGCCGTCAGCCGCACGTGCTGCCACCAGCGCAGCTGCACGTTGCCGCCGGAGAGCGAGTTCTCCGCGATCGAGTCCAGGTGGATGGTGGTGATCCACACGTAGGTGACGACCAGGACGACCGCCAGCACCGCCGGCAGGACCACCAGCTTCCGCCAGGTGAACCGGCGTTCCGGCGCGGCCGGGCCGGGGGCGGGATCGCTCTCCTCGTCGTGGAACGCGTGCCCCTTGACGTCGTGCTCGCCCGGTGGCCGGGTCGGGGACGGATCCTTGCCGGGACGGGCCGGCCGGCTGGGACTCATCGGCCGCCGCCACCCCCCTCCAGCTCCTGCTCCGTCTGGTGGACGCGCAGCTCCTCCAGCCGGTGCTGGTGCTCCATCGCGGTCAGCCGGTCGGCCTCCAGCAGCTCCTGCACGCTGTCCATCAGCGTCTTCATGTCGACGACCCCGATGAACTCGCCGCGCCGCCCGGTCACCGCGACCCGGCCCCCGCTGTCGGTCAGCACCGCCTCCAGCGCGTCGTGCAGCGTGGCGTCCCGGGTCACCGTGTCGTGCACCAGCTGCCCGGCCCGCGCCAGCGAACCGCGTGCCCGCATCAGGTCACCGCGCCGCAGCCACTTGTACGGGCGGTTCCTGCGGTCCAGCATCAGCAGCTCGTTGTGCGGGCCGTTGCGCAGTGTGTTGAAGATCGTCTGGAGCGGGTCCTCGACCGTGACCGTCGGGAAGTCGGCGATGCCCACATCCCGTACGCGCGTGAGGTTGAGGCGCTTGAGGGCCGCGCCCGCGCCGACGAAGCCGGAGACGAAGTCGTCCGTCGGGTTGGTGAGGATCGCCTCCGGGGTGTCGAACTGCGCGATGTGCGAACGCTCCCGCAGCACCGCGATCCGGTCGCCGAGCTTGATCGCCTCGTCGAAGTCATGGGTGACGAACACGATCGTCTTGTGCAGCTCGTGCTGGAGCCGGATCAGCTCGTCCTGGAGGTGGTCGCGGGTGATCGGGTCGACCGCCCCGAACGGCTCGTCCATCAGCAGCACCGGCGGATCGGCGGCCAGCGCCCGCGCCACGCCCACGCGTTGCTGCTGCCCGCCGGAGAGCTGGCGCGGGTAGCGGCCGTGGAACTCGCGCGGGTCCAGGCCCACCAGGTCGAGCATTTCCTCCACCCGGTCGTTCACCCGGGACCTGGACCAGCCGACCATCTTCGGGACCAGCGCGATGTTGTCCGCGACCGTCATGTGCGGGAAGAGGCCGGAGGACTGGATGGCGTAACCGATCTTGCGGCGCAGTCTCACCGGGTCGATGTCGGTGACGTCCTCGTCGTCGATCCGGATGCGGCCCGAGGTCGGCTCGATCAGCCGGTTGATCATCTTCAGGGTGGTGGACTTCCCGCAGCCGGACGGCCCGACGAAGACCACGGTCTCGCCCGCGTTGATCTCCATCGAGACGTTGTCGACGGCCGGATTCGGGTTGCCCGGGTAGCTCTTGCTGAGGTTCTCCAGCTGGATGGTGGCCCCGGAGGCGGCGGCGCGCTCGTCCCCCCGGACAGTCTCGGTCCCGGTCTCAGGCACGGATCCCCCTCGGGATGGTCAGCCGTCCCAGCAGGACGTACGCGGCGTCGAAGAGCAGGGCGAGGACGACGATGCCGAGCGTGCCCGCGAGGACCTGGTTGATCGCGTTGGCGCTGCCCAGCGAGGCGATGCCCCGGAAGATCTCGTTGCCGAGGCCGGGCCCGGAGGCGTACGCGGCGATGGCGGCGATCCCCATCAGCATCTGGGTGGAGACCCGGATCCCGGTCAGGATCGGCGGCCAGGCGAGCGGCAGCTCCACCCGGCACAGCCGCGCCGGCCGCGACATCCCGATGCCCGTCGCCGCGTCGACCAGCGACGGATCGACGCCCCGCAGCCCCACGATGGAGTTCCGGACGATCGGCAGCAGCCCGTACAGGGTCAGGGTGATCACGGTCGGTGTCACGCCCAGGCCGACCAGCGGGATCAGCAGACCGATCGCGGCGAGGGACGGAATGGTGAGGATCGTCGACGTGGAGGTGATGGCGAGCGAGCCGCCCCAGCCGCTGCGGTAGCTCACCACCCCGATGACCACGCCCAGCACGGTAGCGATGACCATGCACTGGAAGACCGCGCTGACGTGCTGGAACGCGTCCGTGAGAAGCTGCTGGTGGCGGGTGTTCAGATACTCCCAGAAGCTCACACGGCACTCCTTCGGCTCAATAACGTCAATAACGCCCCGGGCCCCCGGGGTGGTCGGTGTCCTCGGCCGCCTGTTCCACCAGCGGGATGATCCGCAGCGGAACCGGGTTCTCCATGACGATCGCCGTGGAGGCCCGGACAATGCCATCAAATCCGACAACCCGGTCGATCACCCGCTGGAGATCGGCGTTGGAGCGGGCGACGAGCCGGCAGAGCATGTCGCCGTGTCCGGTGGTGGTGTGCAGCTCCAGCACTTCCGGTACGCCGCCCAAGTGGGTCCGTACGTCGGCCCCTTGGCCCTGCTTGATCTCCAGCGTGGCGAACGCGGTGACCGGGTAGCCGAGCGCCGCGGGATCCACGTCGGGGCCGAATCCCCGGATGACGCCATTCGACTGAAGGCGGTCCAGCCGTGCCTGCACGGTCCCGCGTGCCACCCCGAGCCGCCGGGATGCTTCCAGGACGCCGATCCGCGGTTCGCGCGCCAGGAGCACGATGAGCCGCCCGTCCAGATGATCGATCGCCATGACTCCGCCTTCGATGGTCACCCTGTACAGATAGTGCGGCCATCATGGCGATCTGCTGGGCACATTGACCAGTGAATGTACGAACTATTGCGCACCTTGCGATGTGGGGAGAGCCTTCGAACATGACTGAGACTCTGCACACCAGCCCCGAAACCGTCCGGCAGGCCGACCCCTTCCCGGTCAAGGGAATGGACGCGGTCGTCTTCGCCGTGGGCAACGCCAAGCAGGCCGCGCACTACTACTCGACCGCCTTCGGCATGAAAGTCGTGGCCTACTCCGGACCGGAGAACGGCACCCGTGAGACCGCGAGTTACGTCCTGACCAACGGCTCCGCCCGCTTCGTCCTCACCTCCGTGGTCAAGGTGTCCACCGAGTGGGGCACCTTCCTCACCGACCACGTCGCCGCGCACGGCGACGGGGTCATCGACCTCGCGATCGAGGTCCCGGACGCCCGCGCGGCCTACGCGTACGCCGTCGAGCACGGCGCGCGCGGCATCACCGAGCCGCACGAGGTCAAGGACGAGCACGGCACCGTCGTCCTCGCCGCCATCGCCACGTACGGCGAGACCCGTCACACCCTGGTGGAGCGCTCCGGCTACGACGGCCCCTACCTCCCCGGCTACGTCGCCGCCGCCCCGATGGTCGAGCCGCCCGCCAGGCGCACCTTCCAGGCCATCGACCACTGCGTCGGCAACGTCGAGCTCGGCAAGATGGACGAGTGGTGCGCCTTCTACAACAAGGTCATGGGCTTCACCAACATGAAGGAGTTCGTGGGCGACGACATCGCCACCGAGTACTCCGCCCTGATGTCCAAGGTCGTGGCCGACGGCACCAAGAAGGTGAAGTTCCCGATCAACGAACCGGCCATCGCGAAGAAGAAGTCGCAGATCGACGAGTACCTGGAGTTCTACGGCGGCCCCGGCGTCCAGCACCTGGCGCTCGCCACCAACGACATCGTCTCGACGGTGCGCACCATGCGGGCCGCGGGTGTCCGGTTCCTGGACGTGCCCGACTCGTACTACGACACGCTCGGCGAGTGGGCGGGCGAGACCCGGGTGCCCGTGGAGACCCTGCGCGAGCTGAAGATCCTCGTCGACCGCGACGAGGACGGCTACCTGCTGCAGATCTTCACCAAGCCGGTCCAGGACCGGCCGACCGTCTTCTTCGAGATGATCGAGCGCCACGGCTCCATGGGCTTCGGCAAGGGCAACTTCAAGGCCCTGTTCGAGGCGATCGAGCGCGAGCAGGAGAAGCGCGGCAACCTCTGAGCCGGCCATCCTGACCTGCGGCTCCCCGCAGAACGCCGCCGCGGTCCGGGGCAGTACCCCGGACCGCGGCGGCCCACGCTCCGCACAGCGGCGGCTGTCAGCCGCCGGGGCCGCCCGGCGGCGGGTCGCCGAGCGCCGCCAGGGCCTGCTTCGCCAGCGGCGCGGCGAGCGGCGAGAACGCCGGGTTGGTGCGCAGGGCCTCCTCCAGATGGCGGCGGGCCGGACCGTACTCCGCCACCTTCCGCTGGATCACGCCCAGGTGGTACGCGTACGAGGCGTTCCGCACGCCCGTGCCGACGGCCCGTTCCGCGTACCCCAGCCCCTCCCGCGACTTGCCCGCCCGGTGCAGCGCCCAGCCCAGCGCGTCCGCCACCGCCGCACTGCGGTGCTGCTTCGCCCACTGGCCGCGCAGCAGCTCCACCGCCTCGTCCGGGTCCCCGTGGTCGGCCTCGAAGCGGGCCAGCAGCAGGGACTCGTCGGCCCCGGCCCGCTCCGCCGCGGCCACCATCTCCCGCAGCTTCGCGTACTGCGTGCGGGCGTCCCCGTCCAGCCCCAGCGACTCGTACAGCTCGCCCAGCTCCAGGGCGTACCGGGGGCGCGGGAGCTTCTCCAGCGCGCTCTGGTACGCGGCCAGCGCCTCGTCGGTGCGCTCCAGCGCCACCAGGGCGCGGGCCCGGCCCGCCAGCGAGGCGTGATGGCCGGCGTCCGTGCGCAGCGCCGCGTCGAACTGCGCCACCGCCTCCTCCGGTTCGCCCCGCTCCCAGGCCAGCTCGCCGAGACGGTGCAGCGCCTGCGCCTTCTCGGCGGGCCGCGTCGCCCGGTCGGCCGCCTCCCGGGCGGTGGCCAGCGCGTCCTCGCGCCAGCCCTGGTTCCGGTACAGCTCGGCGGTGCGGGCCAGCGCCGGAACGCCCTTGCGCAGCTCGCCGAACTTCTCCGTCGCCGCGGTCGCCGCCTTCCGGTCACCGAGCCCGGTGTACGCGTCGATGAGTACCGGATACACGCTCCAGGTCTTCGGCTGCTGTTTCTGCACGCTCTCGCCCCACCGCTTCGCCGCGAGGTAGTCGTGCCGGGCGTTGGCCAGGGCCGCCAGGCCCACCCGGGCCTGCCCGTTCCCGCGCTCGCCCGGCCGCGCGTCCAGCGAACGCTTCAGGGCCTGTTCGGCGCGGGCGTAGTACGCCGTGTCCGCCGAACGCCGCGCCCACTCCACGTACGCCGTGCCGAGCGTCGCCAGGGACGGGGCGTCGGAGGGATGGGACTCCACCCACTTCTGCCGGTCCCCGATCAGCGCGGTGAGGTCCGAGAGCGAGGCGGGGGAGCCCGCGGCGGCCGCCGCCTCGGCCCGCTCGACCGGCCCCGGCTCCTTCGGCCCGTCGCCCTCCCCGTTCTGCACCGCCACCAGCGCCCCGGCCAGCAGCACCCCGGCGGCGACCGCGCCGAACGCGGCCCTGCGCAGCGTCGTCCGCAGGGTGAGGGGCGGCGGGGGCAGGGCGGTGGCGCCTTCGGCGGGCATCACGTACGGGTCCTGCGGGGGCGGCACGGGCGGCCGGCGGGACTCCGGATCCTGCTGCGGCATGACATCCATGACCATCACTGTGCGTCAGTCATACGAGCACACCGCGCCTTGGGATCGCCGCCGCCCACGGGTTCACACCTTTGGCCCTGGGTGTCACGCTTGGATCATGAGCGATCTCCTCGAACGGCTGCGCGCGGGACTGCCCCCCGGGACGTTGATCACCGATCCGGACGTCACCGCGTCCTACGCCCACGACATGGCGGGCTTCTGCGCGGCCGGCACCCCGGCCGTCGTCGTGCTCCCGCGCACGGTCGAGCAGGTCCAGCACGTCATGCGCACCGCCACCGCGCTGCGCGTCCCGGTCGTCCCGCAGGGCGCCCGCACCGGCCTGTCCGGCGCGGCCAACGCCTCGGACGGCTGCATCGTGCTGTCCCTGGTGAAGATGGACCGGATCCTGGAGATCAGCCCGGTCGACCGGATCGCCGTCGTCGAACCGGGCGTCGTCAACGCTGTGCTCTCACGCGCGGTGAACGAACACGGTCTGTACTACCCGCCGGACCCCTCCAGCTGGGAGACGTGCACCATCGGCGGCAACATCGGCACCGCGTCCGGCGGCCTGTGCTGCGTGAAGTACGGGGTCACCGCCGAGTACGTCCTCGGTCTGGACGTCGTCCTCGCCGACGGACGGCTCCTGACCACCGGCCGCCGCACCGCCAAGGGCGTCGCCGGCTATGACCTGACCCGGCTCTTCGTCGGCTCCGAGGGCAGCCTCGGGATCGTCGTCAAGGCCGTCCTCGCGCTCAGACCGCAGCCGCCCCAGCAGCTCGTCCTCGCCGCCGAGTTCCCCTCGGCCGCCGCCGCCTGTGACGCTGTGTGCCGGATCATGGAGCGCGGTCACACCCCGTCACTCCTCGAACTGATGGACCGTACGACCGTGCGTGCCGTCAACGCGCTGGCCTCCATGGGCCTGCCCGAGACCACCGAGGCCCTGCTGCTCTGCGCCTTCGACACCCCCGACCCGTCGGCCGACCTCGCCGCCGTGGGAGCGCTGTGCACCGCCGCCGGGGCAACCGAAGTGGTCCCCGCGGACAACGCCGCCGAGTCCGAACTCCTCCTCCAGGCCCGCCGGATGTCCCTCACCGCGCTGGAGACCGTCAAACCCGCCACGATGATCGACGACGTCTGCGTACCGCGCTCCCGGCTCGGCGATCTGTTCGCGGGCACGGCGGCCATCGCCGAGGAGTACGGCCTCACCATCGGCGTCTGCGCCCACGCGGGCGACGGCAACACCCACCCCGTCGTCTGCTTCGACCACCACGACCCCGACGAGTCCCGCCGGGCCCGCGAGTCCTTCGACGCGATCATGGCGCTCGGCCTGGAACTCGGCGGAACCATCACCGGCGAACACGGCGTCGGAGTACTCAAGAAGGAGTGGCTGGCCCGCGAACTGGGCGAGACCGGCATCGAACTGCAGCGCGGCATCAAGGCCGCCTTCGACCCGCTCGGCCTCCTCAACCCCGGCAAACTCTTCTGACGGCCCTCCTGTCCGGCCCCTCTCACACCTCACCGTCCTGGGACGGCGACTCGTCCGCCGCCCACGGGTCGCTCAGCCACAGGTCGTCGGCCGGCAGCGGGGCCAGCAGATCCGCCAGCGCCTCGTCGAGGCCGAGCCGCTCGCTCTCGGTGCCCGGCGGCACCACCCGCAGCGTCCGTTCCACCCAGGCGGCCACGGTCGCCGACGGCACTTCCAGCAGGGCGTTGCCGTCGGGGGAGGTGAGGGCCACGCAGATGACGCTGCGGCCCGCGACCTTCGTCGGCCAGATCCGTACGTCCCCGTGCCCGCACGGCCGGAACACGCCCTCCACCAGCAGCTCCCGGGCGAACGTCCAGTGCACGGGCGACTCGGAGCCGATATGGAAGGCGATGTGGACGGCGTACGGATCGTCCGTGCGATACGTCAGCCGGGCGGGCACCGGGATGGACCGCTCGGGGGACAGGACGAGCCGCAGCTCCAGCTCACGTTCCACGATGCTCATCATGAGAATGCACAACCTTCCGGTGCTCGTGGGCCGGCCCGGTGACCGTCCCGCACAAGGAGAGAGCGCCCTCCCCGCCACCTATTACGCGACTTCTCAAAAAAACTTCGGTCCGTCCCGAAAGTGGTCCCAAACAGATGGACCGGCCCGGGGGCGGGCGGCTGTCTGATAGATGTGGACCCTTGTATTGAGGCCGTCCGCCCGCACCACGGGGACGGCCTGAGGCCTCGAAGAGATACGGGACCCGCTGATGAGCGCGCCAACTCCGGCACCCGGTGACGAAAGCCCCCGCGAGGGCTACTACCCCGACCCCTCCATCCCCGGCTACGTCCGGTACTGGAACGGCGCGTCCTGGGTCCCCGGCACGAGCCGCCCCGCGCCCCGGCAGGCGGACCCGGCCGCCGCGTCTGCCGCCGGTGGGCGGACCGCGCCCGTGGAGGAGACCGGGCCGATCTTCTTCGACGAGGAGGAGGACGGACTCCAGGCCGGGCCGGGAGCCCCGGGCGAACCCGTCGCGGACGCTGCGGACGCCGCGTCCGTCTGGCAGGCGGACACCGCACGCCAGAACGGTTTCGGCGGCGAACGGGACCGCCGGGTCGACTGGGGCGGCCCGGCGCAGGAGCCCGCCGGCCGCCCGTCGCCGCCGGCCGACCCGAGGGCGCCCCTGGCCCAGGGCCCGACCGGGGGCGCGCTCCCGGGGATGCGGGAGGGCGGCGGCCTGCCCGCCGAGGAGGCCGGGGCGCGTCCGCCGACGGACGGGACGGTCACGATCCGCGCGGCGGGGCCACAGCCGAAGGCGGTACGGGAGAGCGCCCCGGCGCCGCACGCCGTACCGCCCCACCCGGCACCGCCGAACTCCGGTACGCCGCGGGGGCCGCAGAGCGTGGGGGTGCCGCAGAACCCGGGCGTGGCGCAGAACAGCCTCGCGCCGGCTCCGGAGCCGCGTGCCCTTCCGGCGCAGGCACAGCAACCGCAGCAGTCACCGCATGCACAGCAGGCGCAGCCGCCGCGCCAGGCACAGCAAGCGCAGCAGCCACGCCCGCCACAGCAAGCCCAACTGTCACAGCACACCCAGCAGCCGCAGCATGCCCAGCAGTCACCGCAGCCGCAACAGCCGCAGCAGTCACCGCAGCCGCAACAGTCACTGCATGCACAGCAGGCGCAGCCGCCGACTACCCCCGCCCCGGCTCCCGCCCCGGCTCCCGCCCCGCAGGATGTGCGGCAGGGGCCGGTCCAGGCCCCCGCCGCCCCGGCCTCCTGGGCGCAGCAGGTCCACCAACTGGCCCAGCCCGAACCGCAGCAGCAACAACACCAGCACCAGCAGCCGCCGCACCAGCAGCACCAGGGGCCCGGACAGGGGGCGGACCAGCCTGTCGTGCCCTGGAAGCCGCCGGTCGACGACCCCTTCCAGCAGCTCGCCCGCAACCAGGCCTCGGCCCGGCCCGCCGGGCTCGGCAAACGGTTCGCGGCCCGGCTGGTCGACAACCTCGTGCTCGGCGCGGCCGTCGGGGCGGCGGCGGTTCCGCTCGCCACCCGGGCGCTCGACCACATCGACCGGAAGATCACCGCGGCGAAGGAGACGGGGGAGACGGTCACCGTCTGGCTGCTGGACTCCACCACCGGGGCGCTGCTGGGGGCCCTGCTCGCCGCGTTCCTCCTCCTCGGCTTCCTCCTGGAGGCACTGCCGACGGCCAAGTGGGGCCGGACGCTGGGCAAGAAGCTCTGCGGGCTCGACGTACGGGACATCGAGTCCCACGACGCGCCCACCCTGGGCGCGGCCCTGCGCCGCTGGCTCGTCTACGGCGTGCTGGGGCTGCTCGTCATCGGCGTGGTCAACGTCCTGTGGTGCCTGTTCGACCGTCCCTGGCGCCAGTGCTGGCACGACAAGGCCGCCCGCACCTTCGTCGCCGGCTGAGTGGGCTGTCGGCCGAGCGGCTGCCGGGCGGGCGTCGGCCGAGTGGGCGTCGGCCGAGAAGGGTCTGTCGGGCGGTCGGAACGCGGGGCCGGGCGAGCGGCGGCAGGCCCGTTCGGACGCGTATGCCGCCCTGTGTCCCCCGAACGCACCTGAGCCGTTGCAGGCCCCGGTGGTGCGGGATGCACTGCCCCCATGAGCAACGACCAGCCGACGCCCGGCCAGCCGCCCGAGGACGACGATCCGTTCCTCAAGAAGCCGCAGGAGCCCTCGCCGCCGTCCGAGGGTCAGCCGTACGGCAGTGCGCCGCCCCCGCCGCCGCCTCCGCCCCCGCCGAACGATCCGTACGGCAGCGGTGGCGGCTCCGGCGCGCCCGATCCGCTGGCCGGGATGCCGCCGCTGGCCGAGCCGGGGAAGCGGATTCTGGCGCGGCTCATCGACTTCCTCATCATCTCGATCCCGCTGTATCTGATCTCGCTGCCCTGGGGCGGCGCGGTCGACGTCAACGGGGACGGTGACGACGGGTTCGGCGACGCGGTCGCCAACGGGTACAGCGGGCACCAGCTGCTGTGGTCGCTCATCGGGCTGGTGGTCTACGTCGCCTACGACACGTACTTCACCAGCAAGGACGGCCGCACGGTGGGCAAGCGGCTGCTGAAACTGCGCGTCGCGATGCTCAACGACGGGCGGGTGCCCGACACCGGGGCCGCGCTGATGCGGGGCGTCGTGCTGTGGGCCCCGGCGCTCCTGTGCTGCCCGTGCCTGTGGTGGCTGATCAACATCGTGCTGATGTTCACCGACAAGCCCTACCGGCAGGGGCTCCAGGACAAGGCGGCGAAGACGGTCGTGGTGGTCGTTCGCTAAGACCCGCCCTCCATTGCCGGTGGGCCTCGCCGGACCCGCCGGCAAGAGCGGGATGGCCCTCGGCGGACCTGCCGGCGGACGGCCGTCCTCGAAGGCGACGCCCGCTCAGCGGCGCAGCGAGTGCTCGTCCTCCCGCACGGACGAACGGCCCGCCGGGACCCGCTCCCGGGCCTCGACGCCCTCCAGCGCGTGGTGCGTTCGGGCGGCGGCGTGGGCGGTCGCCGGCTGCCCGGCCCCCTCCGCCGCACGGTGGCGGGGGAGCGGCAGGCGTACGGCCACCAGGAGGCCGAGGGCCAGCGCGACCGCGCCGACGGCGGCCACGCCGATGCCGGACTCCGTGCGGAACAGCAGCAGCAGGGCCAGGGTCGTGACGACGACGGTGGCCGAACCGTAGGCGAACTGTGCGGCAGTCGGACGCGGCATGGCGGTATCCGTCCTCGGGACGTCGGATGGGCGGGGCGGTCGGCACGGGTGACGGCCCGAACGACCCTACGACGGTGGATGCCCGACGAGGACCTGCGGTAAGCGTGGACTCACCCTCGGTTCCGGTGCACAGGGGGCGCACGGAGTCACGTCTCTCACCAGCCGGACAGCGGGGCGCGCCCGTTGAGGCGGGTCGACTGCCTGGTCAGGATCACCGACGTTCTTCTGCCGTTCCCATGCCCTCCTCATACCGTCCGCATACCGGAAGAACGCTCCGCATAGTGCACTTGGTCTGTTCAAGTCAAGGTCTGTCTTTTCTCCCATAACTTCGATCGAATGTCGTCACTTGTGACGCGTTTACGCGCGCGGCCCGCTTCATACCCCCCTGGCCGTTGCGCGGACGCCCGGGGAGGACTGCATCAAGTGACCAATCAGAGACGGGCGCTTCGGACCGCCGCTGTTGTCGTGGCCATGGCTGCGACCGCTGCGACGGCGTCGACCTTCGCCACCGCTCAGGCGCATGACAACACATCAGGTTCCGGTGTCTCCACCGTCGACCGCCATGACCCGGCGCCGGCCAAGGGGCATGTGGAGCACAACCTGGAGGGCCCCTTCAGCGAACGGCAGGCCGCCCAGCGCGAGGCCGCGCTGGAGGAGGTGCTGTCCGGGGACAAGAAGGTGTCGAACCGGGGCGGCTCCAAGGTCGTCAAGCTCGACAACAAGAAGTACGTGGAGCTCGGCCGGGAGAAGACCGACAAGATCTTCACCATCCTGCTGGAGTTCGGCGACAAGGTCGACGACACCACGATGTTCGACCCGGACGGCGACGGCCCCAAGCCGCCGGTGAAGAAGTACGGCGGCGCCCCCGGCCCGGCGCACAACGAGATCGCCGAGCCGGACCCGGAGAAGGACAACAGCACCGCCTGGAAGGCCGATTACAACCAGGAGCACTTCCAGAAGCTCTACTTCGGCGAGGGCAAGGGCGTCCACTCGCTCAAGACCTACTACGAGAAGACCTCCTCGGGCCGCTACTCGGTCGAGGGCGAGGTCTCCGACTGGGTGAAGGTCCCCTACAACGAGGCCCGTTACGGCTCCAACTACTGCGGCCAGTCCAACTGCGCCAACGTGTGGGACGCGGTGCGCGACGGCGTGAACGCCTGGGTCGCCGACCAGCAGGCCAAGGGTCGCACCGACGCCGAGATCAAGGCGAACCTGGCCGAGTACGACCAGTGGGACCGCTACGACTTCGACGGCGACGGCAACTTCAACGAGCCCGACGGCTACATCGACCACTTCCAGCTGGTCCACGCCGGCGAGGACGAGTCGGCCGGCGGCGGCGCCGAGGGCACCAACGCCATCTGGGCGCACCGCTGGTACGCGTACGGCACCGACGCCGGTGCGACCGGCCCCTCGGACAACAAGGCCGGTGGCGCCCAGATCGGCGACACGGGCATCTGGGTCGGCGACTACACCGTCCAGCCCGAGAACGGCGGGCTGGGCGTCTTCGCCCACGAGTACGCCCACGACCTCGGTCTGCCGGACCTGTACGACACCTCCGGCGGCGGCGAGAACTCGGTCGGCTTCTGGTCCCTGATGTCGGCGGGCTCCTGGCTCGGCACCGGCGAGGGCGAGATCGGCAACCTGCCGGGCGACATGACCTCGTGGGACAAGCTCCAGCTGGGCTGGCTCGACTACGACACGGCCAAGGCCGGCAAGACCTCGCTGCACAAGCTGGGCGTCTCGGAGTACAACACCAAGAACCCGCAGGCGCTCGTCGTCGAGCTGCCGGAGAAGGCCGTCACCACCACCGTCGTCAAGCCCGCCGAGGGTGCGAAGCAGTGGTGGAGCGACATGGGCGACGACCTGTCGAACACCCTGACCCGCTCGGTGGACCTGACCGGCAAGTCCGAGGCCACGCTGGACCTTTCGGGTTGGTACGACATCGAGGCCGACTACGACTACCTCTACACCGAGGTGTCCGACAACGGCGGCAGCAGCTGGACCGCGCTCGACGGCACCGCCGACGGCAAGGCCCTTCCGCGCGACGCCAGTGACAAGCCCGCCCTGACCGACGTCTCGGGCGACCACAAGGAGCTCTCCTTCTCCCTGGACGCCTACGCGGGCAAGAAGATCGACCTCCGCTTCCGCTACCAGACGGACGGCGGCGTGAGCGGCAAGGGCTTCACGGCCGACGAGATCACCATCACGGCCGATGGCGCCACGCTCTTCTCGGACAACGCCGAGGGCGACGCCAACGGCTGGACCGCCAAGGGCTTCTCGCGCGTCGGCGAGTCCTTCACCCAGGACTACCCGCAGTACTACATCGCGGAGAACCGCCAGTACGTCTCGTACGACGAGACCCTGAAGGTCGGCCCGTACAACTTCGGCTTCGCCGGCACGCGCCCCAGCTGGGTCGAGCACTACGCGTACCAGACGGGTCTGCTGATCTGGCTCTGGGACACCTCCCAGAAGGACAACAACACCTCCGCCCACCCGGGCCAGGGTCTGATCCTGCCGATCGACGCGCACGCCAAGCCGCTCAAGTGGAAGGACGGCTCGCTCCTGCGCAACAAGATCCAGCCGTTCGACGCGCCGTTCAGCTGGTACCCGAACAAGGGCTTCACGCTCCACAACGCGGACGTCCCGCTGCGGATCAGGCCCGCGCTGGGCAAGCCGGTCTTCGACGACCGCAAGGGCACCTACTGGTACAAGGAGAACCCCACGGGCAGTGTCAAGGTTTCTGACACGAACACCCGCATCTCCATCCTGCACGAGCCGCGCAACGGTCGGACGATGACCCTGCTGGTCAGCCCCTCGGGTCGCTGATCAAGTAAAACCGCAGGTCAAACCATGATCGGCCGTCGCCCCCTAGCGGGCGGCGGCCGATCGTGTTTAGGTGCGTCTTGTTCACATCCTTATTGACACGACGTCTCACGGGGGAGCGCGGAGCATGGCAGGCGGAGGTTTCTGCAGGTTGCCGAACGGCACGGTGGTGGTCGCCCTGACCCTGACCGGACCGGCCGGCGGAACAGGTTCTCGCAGCGGCTCGGCGGGAACGGGGCCCGGGGCCCCGGTGCGGGTGCTGGTGCACGCGGCGAACCGGGCGCGCGCCCTGACCAGGCTGCGCAACCTGGGGCTGCGGGCGGTCTATCTGCGCGGCAACGACCGGCCGCCCACGCCGGACGAGATCACGGCGGTGCTGCACCATCCGGACGGGCTGCTGTGGCGGGCCGCCCCGCAGGCGGAAGCGGCCGGTCCGTCCGGCGGCCTCGCACCCCAGTCGCCCCAGTTGTGCCAGGAGCTGTGGCACCCGATCCGGGCCCTGCTGGGTCCCGCCGGGTACGCCGGACCGGCCCGCCCCGCCGCGTAGGCGCGAGGGGCGTGGCGTGATCCGCGCACAGGGTCCTACGCGACGACCGGTGTGCCGGAGAGCTTCACGCCCGCCGTACGCAGCTCCGCCAGCGCCCGTTCCGTGGTCGCCCCGGATACGCCGGCGGTCAGGTCGAGCAGCACCTGCGTGACGAAGCCCTCACGGGCCGCGTCCAGCGCGGTGGCCCGCACGCAGTGGTCGGTGGCGATGCCGACCACGTCGACCTCGGTGACCTCACGGTCGCGCAGCCACTGGGCGAGGCCGGTCCCGTTCTCGTCGGTGCCCTCGAACCCGCTGTACGCGGCCGAGTACGCCCCCTTGTCGAACACGCTGTCGATCGCGCCGGAGGCGACGGCGGGCGCGAAGTTCGGGTGGAAGCCGACGCCCTCCGTGCCGGCGACGCAGTGCACCGGCCAGGAGTGCTCGAAGTCCGGGTCGGGCGAGAAGTGGTCGCCCGGGTCGACGTGGTGGTCGCGGGTGGCCACCACATGGCGATAGCCGGGCCGGGCGTCGCCGATCAGGTCGGTGATGGCGGCGGCGACATCGGCGCCGCCCGCCACCGCGAGGCTGCCGCCCTCGCAGAAGTCGTTCTGAACGTCCACGACGATCAATGCGCGGTGCATGGCGGGTGTCCTTCGGTGGGGGTGTGGGGGCGGGGGTGGAAGCGGATGGAGCCTGAGCGGGGCGGGAGCGGGGCGGGGCGGCGGCGGGACGGGGCGCCGGGGTGTCCGGATGGGTCCGCGGGTTCGAGCCTAGGCACTGGACCGCCACAATCAAGCCCGTCCGCGAAACCCCCGGTCGTGGACCCGGCCGGTCCGGCCCGCCGGGGCGGTCCCGGCGGGCCGCCCCGGGCCGTTCTCAGGCGTACTCGGTCGGGATCACCGGCTCGCCGCGCGACAGCTGGATCGCCGACATCGGCAGCCCCGCGCGCGCGGCCACATGCCGCTCCCGGGCCGCCTCCAGCGGCTCACGGGCGACCACCTCGCCGCCCCGCACCAGCTCCACCAGCAGCGGCCGGCCGGCCGACTCCGCGGGCGCCGGTCCGGTGCCGATCACCTCGGCCTCGGCGATGCCGTGCTCGTCGGTCCGGCGGGCGGCCCACTTGCGACCGCCCTTCGACGACTTCGCGCCGAGCGACTTCTTGGCCACCGGTACCAGCGGAGCGTCCGGCTCCGCCGAGCCGGCGCGGGCGACCAGCTTGTAGACCATCGAGCAGGTGGGGTGCCCGCTCCCGGTGACGAGCTGGGTGCCGACCCCGTACGCGTCCACCGGCGCGGCGGCCAGCGAGGCGATGGCGTACTCGTCCAGGTCCGAGGTCACCACGATCTTGGTGCCGGTCGCCCCCAGCTCGTCCAGCTGCTGCCGCACCCGGTGCGCGACCAGCAGCAGGTCCCCGGAGTCGATCCGTACGGCGCCGAGCTCGGGGCCCGCGATCTCGACCGCCGCCCGGACCGCCTCGGTCACGTCGTACGTGTCGACCAGCAGCGTCGTGCCCCGGCCCAGCGAGTCCACCTGCGCCCGGAACGCGTCGCGCTCGGTGTCGTGCAGCAGGGTGAAGGCGTGCGCGCTCGTGCCGACGGTCGGGATCGCCCAGCGGAAGCCCGCCGCCAGGTCGGAGGTGGCGTCGAAGCCGCCGACGTACGCGGCGCGGGACGAGGCGACCGCGGAGAGCTCGTGGGTGCGGCGCGCGCCCATCTCGATCAGCCGGCGGCCCCCGGCGGCGGCCGACATCCGCGAGGCGGCGGCGGCGATGGCCGAGTCGTGGTTGAGGATCGAGAGGATCACCGTCTCCAGCAGCACGCACTGGGCGAAGGACCCCTCCACCCGCAGGATCGGGGAGCCGGGGAAGTAGACCTCGCCCTCCGGGTACCCCCAGATGTCGCCGCTGAAGCGGTAGCCGGCCAGCCATTCGAGGGTGGGCTCGTCGACGATGTTCCGCTGCCGCAGGAAGCCGATCATCTCGTCGTCGAAGTGGAAGTTCTCCACGGCGTCCAGCACCCGCCCGGTGCCCGCGACGACTCCGTAACGCCGCCCCTCGGGCAGCCGGCGGGTGAACGCCTCGAAGACCGAGTGCCGGTCGGCGGTGCCGGCCTTGAGGGCCGCCTGCACCATGGTCAGCTCGTACTGGTCGGTGAAGAGCGCGGTCGACGGAACGCCGACCCGTCGCCCGAGGTCCGCTGAGTTCATGGCTGGGATGCTACCCCCTATTCGTCAGAGTGACGAGATGTGGGGTCCGTTTGTGCGCCGGACCCGCCCTGGTGGCAGCATGGGACAGGTGAGCGTTGCTACCCCCGTAGAGATCGAACGTCCCGATTCGGCCGAGGAGACCTTCGCGGTCCCCGAGCCGGACGTCCCGTGGGTGACGCTTGTCCACAATGACCCGGTCAATCTCATGAGCTATGTGACCTATGTCTTCCAGGCCTACTTCGGTTACCCGAAGGACAAGGCCCACAGGCTCATGCTGGACGTGCACCAGAAGGGCCGCGCCGTCGTCTCCAGCGGCAGCCGCGAGGAGATGGAACGCGACGTCCAGGCCATGCACGGTTACGGGCTGTGGGCCACCCTCACCCAGGACCGCAACTAGCGCCCTGCGCGCACCGCCGTACCCCCCGCCCCGTTCGACCCACCATCGGAGAATCCATGGCCGGCCATTTCGAGGCCACCCCAGGCGGCGGCGCGGCCGTCGCGCTCGACGAGGTCGAGATCTCCATCCTGCGCTCCCTCGTCGTCCAGCTGCTCGAACTGATCGGCCCCGGCGAGACGCCCGCCGACGGCGAGGACCCGCTCGCCGCCCTCTTCGCCGAAGGCCCCAGCAAGCCGCCCTCCGACCCGGCGCTCGCCCGGCTCTTCCCCGACGCCTACGGCGGCCCCGACCGGCCCGCCGAGGGCGGAAAGCCGCAGGAGGAGCTGCGCGAGCTGTCCTCCGAGTTCCGCCGCTTCACCGAGAACGACCTGCGCTCCGGCAAGCGCGAGGACGCCCTCACCGTCGTCCGCACCCTGGACGCGCTCGTGCCCGCCGGGGACGGCGGCGCCGTCCTCACCCTCACCGGCGACGAGTGCCGCAGCTGGCTCCGCTCCCTCAACGACCTGCGCCTGACCATCGGCACCCGGCTGGAGGTGTCCGAGGAGGACGAGGGCGAGGAGGGCTCGCTCTACCGGCTCCCCGACTCCGATCCGCGCAAGCCCATGGTGATGGCCTACCTCTGGCTCGGCGCGCTCCAGGAAACGCTCGTCGAGACGCTGATGCCGTAAACGTCAAGGGCGCGGATCATCCCCCGCCGTGCCGGGGCGGGGGACGACCGTTCGCTCAACGGACGCTCAGATCCGCATAACGATCCCCCCAAGTGATTCAGCCCTTTTCTGCCGAATCAAACCTCTTGCCCGCTTTCGCTGTGGTATGCGCCACAGAATGTCCCACGGTGTCCCCTGGCGGTCGTGATAAATCTTCACGACCGCCCGGGGACGTCACCCCTGTCCCCGGGGGCGCCACAGACCGGCCGAACGCCGGTGGCACTCCATCCATATCCGGGGGGATCAGGACCTGATCCGCAGCCTTGTACGGCGCGGATCGGCGTGGAGAAAGGCGCACCACCATGACATCGGCGCAGGTCGACGAAGGACAGGTCGACAAGGGCCGGCCCGGCGGCGACGCCGGGGCCGACGGGGCTGCCGGGGCCGACGGCGGGGGATACCAGCGCGGTCTGGGAGCCCGTCAGATTCAGATGATCGCCATCGGCGGAGCCATCGGCACCGGGCTCTTCCTCGGCGCGGGCAAAGCCATCGACCGGGCCGGACCCAGCATCGTCCTGGCCTACGTCATCGCGGGCCTGGTCATCTTCTTCATCATGCGGGCACTGGGCGAACTCCTGATGTACCGCCCGGTCTCCGGCTCCTTCTCGGAGTACGCCCGGGAATTCCTCGGACCGTTCTTCGGATTCGTCACCGGCTGGACCTACTGGCTCTTCTGGGTCGTCACCGGCATCACCGAAGTCACCGCCGCCGCCACCTATATGACGTACTGGTGGAACATTCCGCAGTGGCTGTCCGCCCTGGTGTTCACCCTCATCCTGTACGGCGCCAACCTGATCTCCGTGAAGCTCTTCGGCGAGCTGGAGTTCTGGTTCTCCATGGTCAAGGTCACCGCGATCATCGGCATGATCCTGATCTGCGCGGGCGTCCTCACCGTCGGGTTCTCCGACGCCGGCGACACCGCGAGCGTCTCCAACCTCTGGAACGACGGCGGCTTCTTCCCCAACGGCATCACCGGCACGCTCATGACGCTCCAGATCGTCATGTTCGCCTTCCTCGCCGTGGAACTCGTCGGCGTCACCGCCGGAGAGTCCAAGGACCCCGAGACCGTGCTGCCCAAGGCCATCAACACCGTGCCGTGGCGCATCGCCGTGTTCTACGTCGGCGCGCTGATCATGATCCTCTCCGTCGTGCCGTGGTCCACCTTCAAGCCCGGCGTCTCCCCGTTCGTGAAGGCCTTCGAGGAGATGGGTTTCGGCGTCGGCGCCGCCGTCGTCAACTTCGTCGTCCTCACCGCGGCGCTCTCCTCCTGCAACTCCGGCATGTACTCCACCGGCCGTATGCTCCGGGACCTCGCCCTCAACGGCCAGGGCCCCCGCGCCTTCACCAAGCTGACGAAGAACGGCCTGCCGCTCCTCGGCACCACCTTCTCCGCCGCCCTGATGCTCGTCGGCGTGTGGATCAACTACCAGTGGCCGGGCGAGGCGTTCACCTACGTCGTCTCCTTCGCGACCATCTCCGGCATGTGGGCCTGGATCATGATCCTGCTCAGCCAGATCCGCTACCGCCGCCTCGCCGACGCGGGCCTGCTCCCGCAGTCCTCGTTCAAGGCCCCCGGAGCCCCGTACACCAGCTGGTTCGCGCTCCTGTTCATCGGCATGGTCATCGTGATGATGGCGATCGACGAGGACGCCAGGATCTCGCTCTACTGCGCACCCCTGTGGGCGCTCCTCCTCTTCGTCTCCTACCGGGTGATCCAGGCGCGCACCCCGCGGAAGACCACCTCCGGCACCCACTGACCCCGAGGGCGGGCCCCACGACCGCCCTCCTCCCCGGACCGCCCCCGGCCGCCCCAACGGCCGACGGCGTCCAGCATGCGGGCCCCCGCGTACCACCCACCGGTACGCGGGGGCCCCTTGCATATCCTGGCGCCATGCTGACCATCACCCAGACGCTCTACGACCAGATCGTCGCCCACTCCCGCGCCGACCACCCCGACGAGGCGTGCGGAGTGGTCGCGGGCCCGGCCGGGACGGACCGCCCCGAGCGCTTCATCCCCATGCTCAACGCCGCCCGCTCGCCCACGTTCTACGAGTTCGACTCCGCCGACCTCCTCAAGCTCTACCGCGAGATGGACGACCGCGACGAGGAGCCCGTGGTCGTCTACCACTCGCACACGGCGACCGAGGCCTACCCCTCCCGCACCGACCTCACGTACGCCAACGAACCCGGCGCCCACTACGTCCTCGTCTCCACCGCCGACACCGACGGCGCGGGCCCTTTCCAGTTCCGCTCGTACCGCATCGTGGACGGCGAGATCACCGAGGAAGACGTGCGGGTCGTCGAGGCGTACTGAACCCCGGGCGGACCGCCGGGCCGCCGCACGGGTCTGGCACACTGCCCCCAGACCCGATCAAGGCAGCAGGAACCAGGAAGCCGGTGCGAATCCGGCACGGTCCCGCCACTGTGACCGGGCCCCCTCCCACGCGGACGACTCCTCAAACGGACGACATCGCACCGGAGGGCGGCCCGGAAGCCAGGAACTGGCCCGCCGCCTTTCCGCATCGACCAGGGGACGCGGAAATCCCCCGGAGAGGCCTCGCCATGTCCCGGCGCACCCCCGCGCTCATAGCCGCCGCCGTGCTGCTCCCGCTCGCCCTCACCGCCTGCTCCTCCCCGGACGGCGACGCCGCCACCGGGGACAAGGCCGCGGCGAAGAGCGACGGATTCCCGTACACCGTCAAGAACTGCGGTGTCACCACGACGTATCAGGCCCCGCCGAAGCGCGTGGTCACCATGAACCAGCACGTCACCGAGATCATGCTGGAACTGGGCCTGGCGAAGTCCCTCGTCGGCACCGCCTACCTCGACGACCAGGTCCTGCCGAAGTACGCGAAGGACTACGCCTCCGTCCCGGTCATCGCCAAGGAGTACCCCTCCTACGAGCAGGTCCTCGCCACCAACCCCGACTTCGTCTACGGCGGCTACAGCAGCGCCTTCACCGCCGGCGACGGCCGCAGCCGCGAAGCGTTCAAGAAGTCCGGCATCGAGACCCGGCTCAACGCCGAGAGCTGCACCGAGGGCGACCAGCCCATGGACACCCTCTACGAGGAGGTCCGCGAGGTCGGCCGCACCTTCGGCGTCGCCGACCGCGCCGAGGCCTGGATCAAGCAGGCCAAGGCCGACAACGCCGCCACCGCGAAGAAGCTCGCCGGCCTGAAGCCCGTCTCCGTCTTCGTCTACGACAGCGGCGACAAGACCGCCTTCACCGCGGGCGGCGAGGGCATCGGCAACGAACTGATCGAGCGGGCCGGTGGCACCAACGTCTTCGCCGACCTCGACAAGCCCTTCGGTGACGCCTCCTGGGAGAACGTCGTCGCCCGGGGGCCCGAAGCCATCGTGATCTACGACTACGGCGCCACCACCGTCGAACAGAAGAAGAAGCGCCTCCTGACCGACCCGGCCCTCGCCGACGTCCCCGCCATCAAGAACAAGCGCTTCGCGGTCATGCCGCTCTCCGACGCGGTCCTCGGCGTCCGCGTCCCCGCCGCCGTCGAGAAGCTCGCGGCCCAGCTCCACCCGGCGGCCACCACCCCGTGAGCTGCCGTACCCCCGCACCGCGGCGGCTGCTCCGCTACACCCTGGTGCTCGGCGTCCTCGCCGCGCTCCTCGCCGCCGCCGTGATCGCCGCCCTCGCCCTCGGCTCCGTCCGCATCCCGCCCGGCCAGGTCCTCGACATCCTGACCGGGCGGGCGGAGGCGAGCCCCTTCCGCACGATCGTCCTGGACGTCCGGCTGCCCCGCGTGCTGCTCGGCATCGTCGTCGGCGCCGGACTCGCCGTCATCGGCACCGTCCTCCAGGCCCTCGTACGCAACCAGCTCGCCGACCCGTTCCTCCTCGGCGTCTCCTCCGGGGCCTCCACCGGCGCGGTCCTCGTGATCGTCCTCGGCATCGGCGCCACCCTCGCCACCACCGTCACCATCCCCGCCGCCGCCTTCGCCGGCGCGCTGCTCTCGCTGCTGCTCGTCTACACCCTGGCGCGCGGCGGAGGCGGCCTCACCACCAACCGGCTCGTCCTCGCCGGGGTCGCCGTCTCCTACATCCTCTCCGCCCTGACCAGCCTGATCCTGGTCACCTCCGCCCGCGCCGACCACCTCCAGGAAGTCCTCTACTGGACCCTCGGCGGCCTCGGCGCGGCCCGCTGGGACATGCTCGCGCTCCCCGCGGTCACCCTGGTCATCGGCACCGCCGTACTCCTCACCCTGGCCCGCCCGCTCGACCTGCTTCTGGTGGGGGAGGAGGGCGCCACCGTCCTCGGCCTGGACACCGCCCGCTTCCGGGCCGCCGTCTTCGTCCTCGCCTCCCTCATGACCGGGGTGCTCGTCGCGTACAGCGGGGCGATCGGCTTCGTCGGGCTGATGGTCCCGCACATGGCCCGGATGGCCGTCGGCGCCGCACACCGCGCGCTGCTCCCGGTCGTCGCCCTCGGCGGAGCGGTGTTCCTCGTCCTCGCCGACCTGGCCGCCCGGACGCTCGCGGCCCCGCAGGACATCCCGGTCGGCGTGCTCACCGCGCTGACCGGCGGCCCGTTCTTCCTCTGGATGCTCCGCCGCAGGTCCGAAGGAGCCCCCGCATGAGGCCCATTCTTGTCACGAGCCCCCGCACCCGGCCCCTTCTTGTCACGAGCCCCCGCACCAGGTCCTTTCTTGTCGCAGGCCTCCGCACGAGGTCCTTCCTTGTCACGGGCCTCCGCATGAAGGTGCCACGCGTCGAGGGAGCCCGCCCGACACCTCCGTACGTCCGAGGAGCCCGCCCGACGCCTCCGCACGCCCGAGGAGCCCGCCCGTGACCACCCTGCGCACCGAGGGCCTCTCGTACGGCATCGGCGACGAGGGCCGCCATCTCGTCGACGCCGTCGACCTCACCGCCGCCGACGGCGAGACCGTCGGCCTCGTCGGCCCCAACGGCAGCGGCAAGACCACCCTCCTGCGCTGCGTCTACGGCACCCTGCGCCCCACCCACGGCCGCGTCCTCCTCGACGGCGACGACCTCGCCGCCCTCCCCGTGAAGGCCCGCGCCCAGCGCATCGCTACCGTCCCGCAGGACGGCCACGCCGGTTTCGAGCTCACCGTCGGCCAGGTCGTCGCGATGGGCCGGGCCCCGCACAAGCGGTTCTGGGAGGCCGACACCGCCGCCGACACCGCCCTGGTCACCGGCGCCCTCGCCCGGGTCGGCATCGCCGCACTCGAACCCCGTACGTTCGCCTCCCTCTCCGGCGGCGAACGCCAGCGCGCCCTGGTCGCCCGCGCCCTGGTCCAGCAGCCCTCACTCGTCGTCCTGGACGAGCCGACCAACCACCTGGACATCCGCTACCAGCTGGAGATCCTCTCCCTGGTCCGCGACCTCGGCACCACCAACCTCCTCGCCCTGCACGACCTCAACCTCGCCGCGTACTACTGCGACCGCATCTACGTCCTCAAGGACGGCCGCGTCGTCGCCTCCGGCACCCCGGAAGAGGTCCTCACGGCCGAGCTGCTGGGCGAGGTGTACGGCGTCGCCGCCGAGGTCAGCACCCACCCGAAGACCGGCGCACCCACCGTCGTCTACCTCCCGGAAGGACTCGCCCGCCCCACCATGTCCACATAGCGGTCGCTTACCATCCGCGATGTGGGATGCCCCTCGGGTTTCCGCACAGGGAATCGATACGATGCCCGCATGGTTCCCCATGACGTGAGCAACAAGACGCCGGGCACGCTGCTCGTCGCGCGGCTGCACGTCGACCTGTGCAGGCTCGCCAGCGCGATCTGTCCCGCCCGCAGCCTGCCCGTGAGCCGCCCGGCCTGAGCCGCGGTCCGCGCGCCCACCCACACGCACCACCCCCTGCGCGGGGGCACAAACGCGCGCCCCACGCCACCTCTCCGCATTCGACAGGAGCCCACGCCATGGCCATCGAGGTCCGCATCCCGACCATCCTCCGCACCTACACCGACGGCGCGAAGGCCGTCGAGGGCAACGGGGACACCCTCGCCGACCTCTTCGCCGACCTGGAGAGCCGCCACACCGGCATCCGTGAGCGCATCGTCGACGGCGAACAGCTCCGCCGCTTCGTGAACGTCTACCTCAACGACGAGGACGTCCGCTTCCTCGACGGCATCACCACCAAGCTCAGCGACGGCGACAACGTCACGATCCTCCCGGCCGTCGCCGGCGGCATGCGCTGATGCGGTACGACACCCCGCTGGCGGCCGTGGGGAACACCCCCCTCGTCCGCCTCCCGCGGCTGTCCCCGTCCGAGGACGTCCGGATCTGGGCCAAGCTGGAGGACCGCAACCCCACCGGCTCGATCAAGGACCGCCCGGCGCTCCACATGGTCGAACAGGCCGAGAAGGACGGCCGGCTGACACCCGGCTGCACCATCCTGGAGCCCACCAGCGGCAACACCGGCATCTCGCTCGCCATGGCGGCCAAGCTCAAGGGCTACCGCATCGTCTGCGTCATGCCGGAGAACACCTCGCAGGAGCGGCGCGACCTGCTCGCCATGTGGGGCGCCGAGATCATCTCCTCCCCGGCCGCGGGCGGCTCCAACACCGCCGTCCGCGTCGCGAAGGAACTCAGTGCCGAGCACCCGGACTGGGTGATGCTCTACCAGTACGGCAACCCGGACAACGCGGGCGCCCACTACGCCACCACCGGACCCGAGATCCTCACCGACCTCCCGTCCATCACCCACTTCGTGGCGGGCCTCGGCACCACCGGCACCCTCATGGGCGTCGGCCGCTACCTCCGCGAGAACCGCCCCGGCATCCGGATCGTCGCCGCCGAACCGCGCTACGACGACCTCGTCTACGGCCTCCGCAACCTCGACGAGGGCTTCGTCCCCGAGCTCTACGACGCCTCGGTCCTCACCACCCGCTTCTCGGTGGGCTCCGCCGACGCGGTCACCCGCACCCGCGAACTCCTCCAGCAGGAGGGCATCTTCGCGGGCGTCTCCACCGGCGCCGCGCTCCACGCGGCGATCGGCGTGGGCAACAAGGCGGTCAAGGCGGGGGAGAGCGCCGACATCGTCTTCGTCGTCGCGGACGGCGGCTGGAAGTACCTGTCGACGGGCGTCTACACGGCCGAGACGACAGAAGCCGCGATCGAAACGCTTCAGGGCCAGCTCTGGGCCTGATCCTCCAGCCCGTCCGGGCGCGCACCCCAGCCCGTCCGGCGCGTGAGGGCATCTTTCAGCCGGTCCGGCGTCCCTTCAGCTGGTCCGGGCGCACTCTCCAGCCCGTCCGGCGCTTGAGGACATCTTTCAAGCCCCTCCGGCGATTGAGGAGCGGGGTCCGGGGCGGAGCCCCGAAACCAGGGCCTCGCCCCTCACCCCGCCCCCAGCTTCCGCACACGCTCCCACAGCTCCGGATCCACCGCCCCCACCCGCCGCCGGAACCCGGCGACCCGCACCTCCCGCAGCTCATCCGTCTCCAGGAAACTCTGCCGCCCCCGCTGATCCCCCACCGTCCCCGCGGGCAGCGCGATCACCCCGGGCCGCTCCTCGTGATGCTTGCTGGTGATCTTGGCGACCAGCGCCGTGCGCCCCCGGCCCCGCCCCCGTACCGAGATCACCAGACACGGCCGGTCCTTCGACCCGGGCCCGTCCTCGTACGGCACATCGGCCCACCACACCTCACCGGCCCGCGGCGTACGCCCGTCGCCATGCCCTTCCGGACCCGAAGGCCGGGACGAGGGCCGCGACGGCCGGGACGGCGGCCGGGCCGACCCCACCGGCTGCCGGGGCCGCCGCGAACGAGGCCCGCGGTCCGAGCGCCCCCGCCCGTCCACCACCGCGGCGACGAGCGCGAGCAGAACCACGGCGACCAGCGCCACCCACCAGAACGTGTCCATCCACCGACCGTACCGGTGGGCGCGCTTCCATCGAACCGGTGACAGAGCAGGTGAGTTCCCCCACAACGGAGGGCAGCGGAGGAGCGACGTGGAGTTTCGCGCCTTACGCTCGACGAACCGCAAAACCCGTCCCGCAGGAACCGTACGAAGCTCCGGCGGAATCGCACGAACCCTCCCCGTTCCCACGTCTCGGAGGTTCACGCTCCATGAAGCTCACCGTCGTCGGCTGCTCCGGCTCGTTCCCGTCCACGGGTTCGGCATGCTCGAGCTACCTCGTAGAGGCCGACGGCTTCCGGCTGCTCCTCGACATGGGCAACGGAGCCCTCGGCGAGCTGCAGCGCCACGTCGGTCTCTACGACCTCGACGCGATCTTCCTCAGCCATCTGCATGCCGACCACTGCATCGACATGTGCGCGTATTTCGTCGTGCGCTACTACCGGCACGACGGCGCCCGCCCCGTCCCCCTCCCGGTCTACGGCCCCGAGGGCACCGAGCGGCGCCTGACCGCCGCCCACGGCGACACCCCCTCCGACCGGGCGATGAGCGAGGTCTTCGACTTCCACACCCTCACGTCGGAATCCTTCGGGATCGGCCCCTTCTCGGTCCGTACGGAGAAGCTCTGCCACCCCGTCGACACCTTCGGCATCCGGATCGAGCACGGCGGCTCCACCCTCGTCTACTCCGGCGACACGGGGACCTGCGAGGCGCTGGAGGACCTGGCCCGGGACGCGGACCTGTTCCTCTGCGAGGCGTCGTTCGTCGACGGCAAGGAGGACATCCCCGATCTGCACCTCAACGGCCGCGAGGCCGGCGAGGCGGCGGCCCGCGCCGGAGTGCGCCGGCTCGTCCTCACCCACATCCCGCCGTGGACCGACGCCGACCGCAACGCCGCCGACGCCCGTGCGGTCTACCCGGGCCCGGTGGAACTGGCGGCTCCGGGCGCGGTGTACGAGTGCTGAGAACGGGCCGCCGAACCGGGGTCCGCTCTGCCGGACTCCCGGGATGATCACGATCAGATCCGCCCGGGAGGGCGATCTCGACGGCTTCCTGGCCCTGGCGTCCCAGGTAGAGCACTGGTTCGGGCCGATGGTCGGGGAGCCGGGCTTCCACCGTGCGGTGAACGCCCACATCCGTGACGGGGCGGCGCTGGTCGCCGAGTCCACGGAGCGCGCTGGGTCCGCAGAGCCCGCCGGGTCGGCGCGCGCGTCCGGCCTCGTCGGCGGCCTGCTGTTCGGCGCCGAACCGCCCACGTACCACGTGCACTGGCTCGTCACCTCCGAGCACTGCCGGGGCGCGGGTGTGGGCCGCCTGCTGATGGCGGAGGCGATGCGCCGGTACGTCGCCGGGCCCGGCACCGTCGAGGTGGTCACCTTCGGCCCCGACCACCCCGGGGCCGTGGCGAGCGGCGCCCGGGTCTTCTACGAGCGGCTCGGCTTCCGCCCCGCCGAGCCGGCCGACCCGGGCCCGGAGGGCGGCTCCCGCCAGATCTACCGCCTGCCCGTGCCCATGCCCGTACGCCAGGTGTGAGGTGACCGTACGGCAGGTACGACGAAGCCCCCGACCCGAAAGAGATCTTCGGGAAGCGGGGGCTTCGTCTTTTACGGGCGTGGCGGAGGCTTAGACCCACCGGCAATCGGGGGTGGGTCTTACTTCGCCTCGGCCTTCTGCAGCTCGGCGAGCTCCTCGTCCGACTCCCGGCCCGGGGTCGGGAGGTTGAACTTGATGATCGCGAAGCGGAAGACCACGTAGTAGACCACCGCGAAGCAGAGGCCGACCAGGACCAGCATCCAGGGCTTCGACGCGATGCCGATGTTCAGCCAGAAGTCGACCAGACCGGCCGAGAAGCCGAAGCCGTCCTTCATGCCGAGCGACCAGGTCAGGGCCATCGACACACCGGTCAGCACCGCGTGGATCGCGTACAGCACCGGGGCGATGAACATGAACGTGAACTCGATCGGCTCGGTCACACCGGTGACGAACGAAGTGAGCGCGAGGGAGAACATCATGCCGCCGACGACCTTGCGGCGCTCGGGGCGGGCACAGTGCACGATCGCGAGGCAGGCCGCCGGGAGGGCGAACATCATGATCGGGAAGAAGCCGGTCATGAACTGCCCGGCGTTGGGGTCACCGGCCAGGAAGCGGGCGATGTCACCGTGGGCGCCGTTGTACTCGCCCGCCTGGAACCAAGGGAAGGAGTTCAGCAGGTGGTGCATGCCGACCGGGATCAGCGCACGGTTGGCGACACCGAAGATGCCCGCGCCGACCGCGCCGGAGCCGACCAGCCAGTCGCCGAAGTTGTGCAGACCGGCGCCGAGCACCGGCCAGATCAGACCGAAGACGATACCGATGAGCAGACCCGCGAAGGCGGAGAGGATCGGGACCAGACGGCGGCCGCTGAAGAAGCCCGCCCAGTCGGGCAGCTTCGTCCGGTAGAACTTCTGGTAGAGCAGGGCCACGACGATGCCCATCACGACACCGCCGAGGACACCGGCGTTGACGGGGGCGTCGTTCATCACGATCTTGCCGTCGACGACGCCGGCGACCTGCGGCAGGTTCCCGTCCGTGAAGGTGGCGAGCACCTTCTGGAAGACCAGATAACCGGTGACGGCCGCCAGGGCGGTGGAGCCGTCCGACTTCTTCGCGAAGCCGATCGCGATGCCGACGGCGAACAGCAGCGGCATGTTGTCGAGGAGTGCGCCGCCGCCCGCGGCCATGTAGCCGGCGAGCTTCGTTATGAAGGCCGGGAACGAATCGCGGCCCAGCATGTCCTCATGGCCGAGGCGGACCAGGAGTGCGGCGGCCGGCAGCACGGCGACCGGCAGCATGAGGCTGCGGCCGATGCGCTGCATGACGGCCATCGCGCCGGCGCCCTTCTTCTTCTCGGCCGCGGGTGCGGTCTCAGCCGTGGTCATCAACTTCCTCCATGGGACACGGTGCCGCCCAGGTGATGGATGAGGGGAGGCAGCGACTCGACAGACGGCGGCAGACAGCCGTGGTCTGGACCACTCAGTGGTGTAGACCAGTTTTAGCACGGTGAGGGTTAGATAAGGAACCTGCAATTCCCTACTTATTCGCAGTAGCGGATCCGGTACGTTCGGTGACATGCCGAAGGCCCCCGGACCGATGGTCCGAGGGCCTTGCGCCTGCCTGGTGCGGCCGGGTCCGGAGACCCGCTGTCCTGCGGTTCCCCGCTACTTGGTGAGGTCCTTCTCGATCTCCTTCTCGATCTCCTCGGGTTCGCGCCCGGGGGTCTTGAGGTCGAACTTGGTGATCGCGAAGCGGAAGACCACGTAGTAGATCACCGCGAAGCACACGCCGATCGGGATGATCAGCCAGGGTTTCGTATCCAGATGCCAGTTGACGACGTAGTCGATCAACCCGGCCGAGAAGCTGAACCCGGCATGCACGCCCAGCAGCCAGGTGATGCCCATCGAGGCCCCGGTGAGCACCGCGTGCACGCCGTACAGCAGCGGCGCGACGAACATGAACGAGAACTCGATCGGCTCGGTCACCCCCGTCACGAACGAGGTCAGTGCCACGGACACCATCAGACCCCCCACTTCCTTGCGGCGCTCCGGCCGTGCGGTGTGGGTGATGGCCAGGGCCGCGGCGGGCAGGCCGAACATCATGATCGGGAAGAAGCCCGAGGTGAACTGTCCGGCCGAGGGGTCCTGGGCGAAGAAGCGGGAGATGTCGCCCTGCACGGTCTGGCCGTCCATCCCGGTGAACTCGCCCGCCTGGAACCAGAAGAACGTGTTCAGGAACTGGTGCATGCCGATCGGGATCAGCAGCCGGTTCGCGAAGCCGAAGATCGCCGCACCCCAGGAGCCGAGATCGATCAGCTGCTTGGAGAACCAGGTCAGCCCGTCGCCCACCGGCTGCCACAACAGCCCGAACAGCACACCGAGGATCACGCAGAGGAACGCCATCAGGATCGGCACCAGACGCCGCCCGTTGAAGAACCCGAGCCAGTCGACCAGCTTGGTGCGGTGGTAACGCTGCCAGACGACCGCGGTCAGCAGCCCGATCAGGATGCCGCCGAGTACCCCGGGGTTCTGCGGTTGGCCGTCGGGCAGCGCCTCCGTCACGGTGCCGTCCATGGGGAAGGCGGCCAGTACCCCCCGGTAGACCAGGAAGCCGACAACGGCCGCCAGCGCGGTGGAGCCGTCCGCCTTCTTCGCGAAGCCGATGGCGACGCCGATGCAGAACAGCAGGGGCAGGCCGAGCTGGCCGTCGAGGATCGCGGTGCCGCCGTTGAGCAGGACCTTGGAGGTCTTGTCCCAGAACGCGCCGTCCAGATAGGAGCTGAACAGATTGCCGAGGCTGACGAGCAGACCGGCGGCGGGGAGGACGGCCACCGGGAGCTGAAGGCTCCGCCCGACCTTCTGCAGGCCCTGGACCGGTCCGTTCCACCATTTCTGCTGCGGTGCCGCAGCGGCGCTCGAACTCATGGGCGTCCTCCCGGAACACTTCACGTTTGGCGGTCGTTGCAAACTGGTGTAGACCAGTTGCGTCACGGTCCGGGCCCGTCCGAAGGCAGGGCGCCGGTGATCGTCATCTTTCGGGATCATCCGGTTACCCGCCCGTGAAGTTGGGCCAACCGTGCGTTACCGTGACGAAACGGAACCGCAGCGGGCGGCCGTCTGCGCGCGAAACCAGGGAGAAGGACATGGCCACCAAGGCTGAGAAGATCGTCGCCGGGCTCGGCGGTATCGACAACATCGACGAGATCGAAGGCTGCATCACCCGCCTCCGCACCGAGGTCCACGACCCCAGCAAGGTCGACGAAGCCGCCCTCAAGGCCGCCGGCGCCCACGGCGTCGTCAAGATGGGCACCGCGATCCAGGTCGTCATCGGCACCGACGCGGACCCCATCGCCGCCGACATCGAAGACATGATGTGACCGGCTGACCCCACGCCGGACCCCGCAGGCCCCGTCCCCCACCGGTGGGCGGGGCCCTGCCATGCCCGGACGGCTCCGGGCACGCACTCCACCGCAGCGCCCACCGCACCGGGCACGCACTCCACCGCAGCGCCCACCGCACCCGAACGGAGCCACCCCCGCCAGCGGATAAAGTCGGCCCCATGTCTCGCATCGACGGCCGCACCCCCGAACAGCTCCGCCCCGTCACCATCGAACGCGGCTGGAGCAAGCACGCCGAAGGCTCAGTCCTCATCTCCTTCGGCGACACCAAAGTCTTCTGCACCGCCTCCGTCACCGAAGGCGTCCCGCGCTGGCGCAAAGGCAGCGGCGAAGGCTGGGTCACCGCCGAATACTCCATGCTGCCCCGCTCCACCAACACCCGCGGCGACCGCGAAGCCGTACGCGGCAAGATCGGCGGACGCACCCACGAGATCAGCCGCCTGATCGGCCGCTCCCTGCGCGCCGTCATCGACTACAAGGCCCTCGGCGAGAACACCATCGTCCTGGACTGCGACGTCCTCCAGGCCGACGGAGGCACCCGCACCGCCGCCATCACCGGCGCCTACGTCGCCCTCGCCGACGCCGTCACCTGGGCCCAGGGCAAGAAGATCGTCAAGGCCGGCCGCAAGCCGCTCACAGACACCGTCGCCGCCATCAGCGTCGGCATCGTCGACGGCACCCCGCTCCTCGACCTCTGCTACGAGGAGGACGTCCGCGCCGAGACCGACATGAACGTCGTCTGCACCGGCGACGGCCGCTTCGTCGAAGTCCAGGGCACCGCCGAGGGCGCGCCCTTCGACCGCAAGGAACTCGGCTCCCTCCTCGACCTCGCCACCGCCGGCTGCGTCGACCTCGCCGCACTCCAGCGCGACGCGCTCGCGAGCACCCGGGACGCGTAACAACCCGCTCTCCGTGGGCGAAGAAGCAACCGCATACGCACCACAGAGCGTCGCTACGGATACGGGCGCACGGGTCGAACCGTGCGCCCGTCCACGTAACAACTCCCGGGGAGGGACCGCACCATGGCCTCGCGCCGCCACCAACGCCTCGTACTCGCCACCGCCGCCACCCTGCTGACACTGACCACGACCGCAGGCTGCGCCGGCCTCGACAAGGCGCTCGACTGCGTCCGCACCGCCGACGCCATAGCCACCAGCGTCGGCAACCTCCAGCAGGCCGTCTCCAACGCCTCCGAGGACGTCACCCAGGCCTCCGAGTCCCTGGACGACATCGATCGCGAGCTGAAGAAGCTCGACGACACCACGGACGACGCCGACCTCTCCAAGGCCGTCGACGACCTCCAGGCGGGCGTCACCGACGTCCGCGAATCCATCGAGAACGGCGACGCCACCCCCGACATCACCCCGGTGACGGACGCGGCGACGGAGATCGGCAAGGTCTGCAGCGCGTAGCACGCGGGTGTGGGGCGGGCCGGGGGCTGGGCCGCCCCGCCCCACCCCCCGGGGCGATAATCGCCCCATGAAGCGCCTGATCCTCGCCACCCGCAACGCCGGGAAAATCACCGAACTCCGCGCCATCCTCGCCGACGCGGGACTCGAACTCGACCTCGTCGGCGCGGACGCGTACCCCGACATCCCCGACGTCAAGGAAACCGGCGTCACCTTCGCCGAGAACGCACTCCTCAAGGCCCACGCCCTGGCCCGCGCCACCGGCCTCCCGGCGATCGCCGACGACTCCGGCCTCTGCGTGGACGTCCTCGGCGGCGCCCCCGGCATCTTCTCGGCCCGCTGGTCCGGCACCCACGGCGACGACAGGGCCAACCTGAACCTGCTCCTGGCCCAGCTCGGCGACATCGCCGACGCACACCGCGGGGCGCACTTCGCCTGCGCCGCGGCCCTGGCCCTCCCCGACGGCACGGAACGCGTGGTCGAGGGCCGCCTGAACGGCACCCTGCGCCACACCCCGTCGGGCGGATACGGCTTCGGCTACGACCCGATCCTCCAGCCGGAGGGGGAGACCCGCACATGCGCGGAGCTGTCCCCGGCGGAGAAGAACGCGATCAGCCACCGGGGGAAGGCGTTCCGGGCGTTGGTGCCGGTGGTGCGGGAGCTGGTGGGGTGAAGCGTAGAAGGGGCCGTCCCGCTCGGGACGGCCCCTTCTCGTGGGCGTGCGGCCGGTGGGATTCGAACCCACACAGGATTTCTCCCAGATGCCCCTAAAACACCCGCCGATACCAGTTTGGCCACGGCCGCGCAGCAGATCTCAGCTTACTGCCCTCTGCGGAGTAAGCGCGCTGGATATCAGGGAGGGATCCTCAGGCCGGAGCTACCTTGCCACCCCTGCACCAGGTGCGGGTCACCGCGTGGCAGTTCGGGCACAGGAGCCGCAGATTCTCCCTGCGGTCGTCGCTCCAGTCGCCGTTGATGTGGTCCACCTCCAGTGTCATGGGCTTGCCCAGCCAGAGGGCCGGGGTTGCGCACTCGGCGCACTCCTCCGCGAGGCCGACTTCCCGCAGTGCCCGCCGTAACAGGACCGTCTTCGTACGGTGGTTGCCCTCGTGTTTCACCAGGATCTGTTCAGCGGTCCTGAGCGGGGTGGGTCCGGCTTGCCCCCGCTGGTGGCCCTGCCCCAGAAAATGCGCGGTGGAGAGTCCGTCGTCGGCTGTCCACGTGCGTAAGTGCTGTCGTTGGCTTGTGGTGTCCGCCCGGCCCAGCCGCCTGAGGACGTCGGCGATGGAAACGGCAGCGGCGACGGCTTCCGCGAGTTCTGCGGTCGAAGGACGTTCTCCGGCTCTGTGGTAGCCGCGGCGGGAGAAGTGGGACACGTCGATCCCGAAATACTCGAAGCGGGCGAACAGGTAGCGGCTGAGCCTGCCATAGGGGCGGGTGCCCAGAAAGGCGATGACCTCCTGGATGTCGGCGCACCGACGGGCTGCCTCGGCCAACCGCTCTCGTGTGTAGCCGTTGCGGGCGCTCACCGGGCTTCACTCCGTGCCGAGGTGCGAAGCCCTTTGCCGCGGCCGCGGTACGTGTCGGTCGTCGAATGGCAGTTGGGGCAGAGGAGCCGAAGGTTCTCCGGCCGGTTGTTCCGCCAGTTGCCGTCGATGTGATCGACCTCAAGTGGCAGAGGCCTCTCCCGCCACATCCGGCCCGTGCCGCAGAGGGTGCACCGTTCCGCGGCGCCCAGAGCGATCATGGCCCGCTTGAGCCGCTCGCCGGGTATGCGGCGTGCGAGGTTCTGGCCCTGGTCGACCAGCAGTTCCTCCGGATGCCGACGGCGGATGTCGCCGGTCCTCGGCGGTGCCGAGAAGTGCGATGTGTCGATCCCCAAAGCCTTCACACGGCGGCTGATGTGGGTGTGCTGACCTCCGACCACCTCAAGGCCGAGGCGCCGCAGCACTTCGCACATGTTGGTCGAGGAAGCGACCGCCGCTTGAAGGACTTCCTTCGTCCAGCGCACGCCTTCGCTTTCGAAGTGGTGGGTGTCCACGCCGAGCTTTCGCATGCGGTCGAGCAGATACCGCCGCGTCGGACTCCTCGGATCCACCCCGAGCTTCGCCAACGCCTCCGAGAGCGTCCGCGACGACGAGGCCGCCTCCGCCAGCCGCTCCCGCGTGTACGGGCTGTTCCCCATGCCCCCGCCCCCTCCGTCTCCGGCCGCCCGTTCGCAGCCTCGTACGGAGTAACGAACCGTTTATCGGACAGTCACGCCCGGAATCCGGTGGAAACGGGGAACGGCCGCAAGGGAGCGGATCAGAACGTCGCTTCCGGCGCCTGCGCCCGCACCAGTTCCGCCGCCTCCTCCTCCGTCTCGACCGACGGCGGGGAGCCGATCAGGGGCTGTTGGGCGGTCTCCTCCATGCAGGCGACCGCGACCACGCCGACCAGGGCCGCCGCCATCGCGTAGTACGCGGGCATCAGGTTGGAGCCGGTCCAGCTGATCAGGGCCGTGATCACCAGCGGGGTCGTGCCGCCGAAGAGCGACGCGGAGAGGTTGTAGCCGACCGAGAGCGACCCGTAGCGGACGTTCGTCGGGAACAGCGCCGGCAGCGCCGCCGACATCGTGCCGAGCATGCAGACCAGGGAGAGGCCCAGCAGCAGCATGCCGACCGTGATCGGGAAGATGCCGTCCACCCGGATCAGGAGGAACGCGGGGAGGGAGAGGAAGAGGAAGCCCAGCATCCCGGTCATCAGCAGCGGTTTGCGGCCGAAGTGGTCGGAGGCCCTGCCGATCTGGCTGACGACCGTCATCAGCAGCACCATCACCGCCAGCAGGATCAGCAGGCCGTGGGTCTCGCTGTAGCCGAGCTCGTCGGAGAGGTACGTCGGCATGTACGACAACAGCATGTAGTCGGTGATGTTGTACGCGCCGACCAGGCAGATGCAGAGGATCAGCGTCCGCCAGTACTGCCGGAAGATCTTCGCGAGATCGCCCTTGGCCGTGGACTCGACGCCGTCCGCCGCCTCGCTCGCGTGCGCGGTCCCGCCCTCCAGCTTCTGGAACGCCGGGGTCTCGTCCAGGCGCAGTCGCAGGTAGAGGCCGACCAGGCCCAGCGGGCCCGCGACGAGGAACGGGATCCTCCACCCCCAGGCCTCCATCTGCGCGTCGGTCAGCAGGGCGTACAGGGCCGTTACGAGGCCCGCCGCGCCGACGTAGCCGGCCAGGGTGCCGAACTCCAGGAAGCTGCCGAAGAAGCCGCGCCGCTTGTCGGGGGCGTACTCGGCGATGAACGTCGAGGCGCCGCCGTACTCGCCGCCCGTCGAGAAGCCCTGGAGCATCCGGAAGAAGATCAGCAGGACCGCGGCCCAGACGCCGATCGTGTCGTGCGAGGGGATCAGGCCGATCGCGAACGTGCCGATCGCCATCAGGATCATCGTCAGCGCGAGGACCTTCTTGCGGCCGACCTTGTCGCCCATCGGGCCGAAGAACATGCCGCCCAGCGGCCGTACGAGGAAGGCCACCGCGAAGGTCGCGAAGGAGGAGAGGAGCTGGGTGGTGTCGTTCCCGGACGGGAAGAACACGTGCCCGATCGTCACGGCCAGGTAGGAGTAGATCCCGAAGTCGAACCACTCCATGGCGTTGCCCAGCGAGGCGGCCTTCACGGCCCGCTTGACCGCGGCGTCGTCCGTGACCGTGATGTCCGTCCGGCGCAGCCGAGGGTTCCGCCGCTTCCGGACGGCCCGGAAGAGGGTGGGGTGGCGTCTGACCGCTGCGGGGTCGGCCGCCTGCTGGGGGTCGGGGGCCGCCATGGACGGGTCCTTTCCTCGGAGTGCGTTCGAGGAAAGGCTTCTGTGCGGTCAGGGCGGTCGCAACCGATGCCGAGGGCCGGTGCGGGATCCGACGCGGTCCCCTTCACGCGATCTCGACGTGTTCGGGCCGACGTGTTCTTGACGGGGAGCGTGTCGGTACACGTCGAGATCGTGTGAAGAGGCGGGCGGGGGTCAGATGCCCAGGTCCCTGATGATCTTCGCCACGTGACCGGTCGCCTTCACGTTGTAGAACGCGTGCTCGACCTTGCCGTCCTCGTCGACGACGACGGTGGAACGGATCACGCCCGTCACCACTTTGCCGTAGAGCTTCTTCTCGCCGAAGGCACCGTACGCCTCCAGAGTTTCCTTGGCCGGGTCGCCCACCAGGGTGACCTTGAGGTTCTCCGTGTCGCGGAACTTCGCGAGCTTCTCCGGCTTGTCGGGGGAGACGCCGATGACGTCGTACCCGGCGCCGGCCAGGAGGTCGAGGTTGTCCGTGAAGTCGCAGGCCTGCTTGGTGCATCCGGGGGTGAGGGCGGCCGGGTAGAAGTACACGATGACCTTGCGGCCCTTGTGGTCCGCGAGCGACACCTCGTTGCCGTCGGCGTCGGGAAGGGTGAAGGCGGGAGCGGTGTCGCCGGGCTTCAGTCGCTCGCTCATGTTGGTTCTCCTCGGGTGGTGCGCGGGTCGGACGGGTCCGAGGGTAATAGGGGTGCCGCCGGGTGTGCGGAGGTTCGAGCTGACAGACTGTCGATGAAGGCTCAGAGAAGGTTTACCGGACGACGACCACGGAGGCGGCGCAGTGTCGGATGCCAGGACCCCTGCGCAGATCGAGGCGGACATCATCAGCAGGCGCGAGCAGCTCGCTGCGGTGCTCGACGAGATCGGGGTGCGGGTACACCCGAAGACGATCATCACCGACGCCAAGGCGAAGGCCGCCCAGTCCGTGGACCGGACGGCCGGCCGTGCCTTCGTCGCGGTGAACCGCTCGGTGTCGGAGGTGAAGGCGCGGTTCGTCGCGGAGGACGGTTCTCCGCGGCTGGAGCGGGTGATTCCCGCGGCGCTGCTGGTGGTCGGCGTGGTGGGGCTGTTCACCGTGTCCAGGCGCCGCCGCACGTGACCGGTGGTGATCGGCCGGTGTCCGGGGGTGTTCGGTACCCGGAGGCGTACGGTCCCGGGTCCGGCAGGTAGGTTGCGGGCGTGAGCGACAACACCCACGAGGGCCATCGCGGTGCCACCGGTTCCGCCGCCGACGACAAGCTGCCCATCCGGATGCTGCACGACCGGGTGCTGGTGCGGAACGACGCGTCGGAGGGCGAGCGGCGGTCCGGCGGCGGCATTCTGATCCCGGCGACGGCCGCGGTGGGCCGGCGCCTCGCCTGGGCCGTCGTCGTCGCGGTCGGGCAGAACGTACGGACGGTGGAGCCCGGCGACCGGGTGCTGTACGACCCCGAGGACCGTGCCGAGGTCGAGGTGCGGGGTGTGGCGTACGTCCTGATGCGGGAGCGCGATCTGCACGCGGTGGCCGCCGACCGGTTCGAGGGTTCGGTGGATTCGACCGGGCTGTATCTGTAGGAGCTGTGGCCGTTCAGGGCCTGGTGACCGGCGTCACCAGGCCCTTTTCCCGTTTTTGCTACGGTGGGACCACCCGACGAGACGCGCCGTACCGGGCCTGCAAAGACGACGCACCCGTTCTGTTCACGTGGTCGTCGTCGGAGGTGCCAGTCATGGCGTGGGTTCTGTTGATCATCGCCGGTCTGCTCGAAGTGGGCTGGTCGATCGGGATGAAGTACACCGAGGGGTTCACGCGGCTGTGGCCGAGTGTGTTCACCGGCCTCGGGATCGTGGCGAGCATGGTGCTGCTGTCGCATGCGGCCAAGACGCTGCCGATCGGTACGGCGTACGGCGTGTGGGTCGGTATCGGCGCGGCCGGTGCGGCGATCCTGGGCATGGTCGTGCTGAACGAGCCGGTGACCGCCGCCCGGATCTTCTTCGTCTGTCTGCTGCTGGTGGCCGTGGTCGGGCTGAAGGCGACCTCCGGGCACTGAGGCCGGCCGCGGGTCATACCGGTGGGCCGTCGGGGAAGCCGGGGCCGCGAGCGCCTTCGATGAAGCCGCCGTCGCCCCCGCCCTCGCCGTCACGTCCGGTGGCTCCGGTGATTCCTGGTTCGCCGGAGCCGCCGGTGGCACCGGCGGCTCCGGTCGCGCCGCTTGTGCCGCTTGTTCCGCCGCCGCCGGTCGTTCCGCCGGTCGTGCCGTCGTTTCCGTCCGTCCCGCCGCTGTTCGTGCCGGGTGCGGGCGGGGAGCTGCCGGCCGGACTGCTCGGTGTGGTGCCGGAGGGGGTGGTGGGGTCCGACGGGGAGAACGGGTCCGTGCTTCCGCCGGGGTTCTCGTCGACCAGGGGTTCGTCCTCCACGTCGGAGCCCGCAGCCGTCTCCAGGTCGAACTCCTGGGCCGGGGAGGAGCGCAGCGCCGCTTCCGTATAGGCGGCCCAGGTCTCGGCGGGGACGCCGCCGCCGTTGACGCGGGGCAGGCCGAGAGCCCCGTACAGCGAGGTCTGGGCGCCCGTGTCCGGGTCCTGGCCCAGCACGGCGACGACGGTCGCGAGGTCCGGGGTGTACCCGGCGAACCAGGCGGCCCGGTCCTCCTCCGCGGTACCGGTCTTGCCCGCGGCGGGGCGGCCCACCGCCTGGGCCGCCGTGCCGGTGCCGCCTTCCACGACGCCGCGGAGTACGGCGGTGGTGGTGTCGGCGGCCTCGCGGCTGACGGCCTGGCGGGTCGTGCGTTCGGGCAGCTCGATCCCGGTGCCGTTCTTGGTGATCTTGCTGACGAGGACGTGCCTGCCGTGCCGGCCGTGGTCGGCGAGGGTGGCGTACGCCTCGGTCATGTCCAGGACGCTGGCGTTGGCGGGGCCGAGCGCGATGGAGGGGGAGGCGATGAGGCCGGGGGTGTCGGTGGGGATGCCGAGGGCGACCGCGGTGTCGCGGACCTTGCCGGGGCCGACGTCCTGGGCCATCTGGGCGTAGACGGAGTTGACGGACCTGTCGGTGGCGGTGCGTACGGTGATGTCGCCGTAGTCGACGTCGTCCTCGTTGGCGGGGGCGTAGCCGGTGGAGCCCTGGGGGCCGATGACGGTGCGCTTGTTGGTGCCGTCGTAGACGGTGTTGGGCGTGATGCGCCGGCCGTCCTGGGTGGTGGAGCCGTTGACGAGGGCGGAGGTGAGGACGAACGGCTTGAAGACGGAGCCGACCTGGTAGTCGCGGCGGGTCACGTTGCTGACGTACTGCTTCGTGTAGTCGATGCCGCCGTACAGGGCGACGACCTCGCCGGTGTCGGGGAGGATCGAGGCGCCGCCGACGCGGATGTCGCGGTCGGCTTCGCGGTCGGTGCTGGTCCTGTCCATGACGTTGGTGTCGACGGCCTTGACGAAGGCGTCCTGCTTGGCCCGGTCGAGGGTGGTGGTGATGCGGTAGCCGCCGGTGGCGAGGGTCTGCTCGTCGAGGATGCCGCGTCGGTTCAGGTAGTCCTCGACGGCCTGCACGATGTAGCCGCGCTGTCCGGAGAGCCCGGTCGACGGTTTGGCCTCGCCGGGTGTGGGGAACCGCGTCGTCGCCCGTTCGGCCGCATCGAGCCAGTCTTCCTTGACCATGCCGTCCAGGACGTAGTTCCAGCGGCGCCGGGCCGCAGGTTCGTTGTCCGGGTGGGCGATGACGTCGTAGGCGCTGGGGGCGTTGAGGAGGGAGGCGAGGTAGGCGCCTTCGGCGGTGGTGAGGTCTTCGACGTTCTTGCTGTAGTACGCCTGGGCGGCGGCCTGGATGCCGTACGCGTTGCGCCCGAAGTAGCTGGTGTTGAGGTAGCCCTCGAAGATCTCGTCCTTGGTCTCCTCGCGGTCGAGCCGGACCGCGATGAAGAACTCCTTGGCCTTGCGCAGGACGGTCCGCTCCTGGCCGAGGTAGTAGTTCTTCACGTACTGCTGGGTGATCGTCGAGCCGCCCTGCGTGCCCTTGCCGGTCACCGTGTTCCAGCCGGCCCGGACCATCGCCTTCACGTCCACGGCGCGTTCGGAGTAGAAGTCCCGGTCCTCGGCGGCCAGCACCGCGTGCTGGACGGTCACGGGGACCTGGGAGAGCCTGATCTTCTCCCGGTTCACGTCGCCGTCACGGGCGATGACGCTGCCGTCGTTGTAGAGGTAGACGTTGGACTGGGCGGTGGCGGAGGCGTTGGCGGCCGGGATGTCGACGAGCTGGTATCCGGCGAAGAACCCGCCGATGAGGAGAAGGCACAGGCCCAGCACGGTGCCGAGGGTCATCCGCCAGGTGGGGATGACACGCCGCCAGCCGGTGCGCCGCTTCCTGCCGTTGCGCTTCCCGCCCTTCCCGCGGGCCCGCTCGCTCTTCCCGCTGTTCTTGCCGGTCTCGCCGTTTTTTCCGGGGGGCTCTCCCTGGTCGCTCCCGGGTGCGGCCGCCGCGTCCGAGGGGTCGCGGGGGGCCCAGTGCTGTGACGCGTCGCTCATGTCCGTGGGGCTCCTCGGGCGTGGTCAGTTCTCCCATAGTGCCCGTTTCGCCGGAATATCTTCGGGTCTGACCGGACTGTTCCCTCCTCCAGCCGTCCTGAAATGCAGTCGCGGTGGCCGTCACGCGTGCACTAGCGTCGGCCGCTTTGGTGTCGGGATCCGGTGGTGGCGGGGGAGAGGGGACGGCGTGCGGCTCTACGCGGTGGTGGCGGGGGGTGCGTTCCGGCGCTATGCCACCTACCGGACGGCCACCGCCGCGGGGGTGTTCACCAACACGGTCTTCGGTTTCATCGTGGCGTACACCTACCTCGCCCTGTGGGAGGCGCGTCCGCACCTCGGCGGGTACGACACGTCCCAGGCGCTGACCTACGTCTGGCTCGGGCAGGCCCTGCTGATGGCCTGCGCCATGATGGGCGGCGGTTTCGAGGACGAGCTGACGGAGCGGATCCGTACGGGGGACGTCGCCGTCGATCTGTACCGTCCCGCCGATCTTCAGCTGTGGTGGCTGGCGGGGGACCTGGGCCGGGCGGCGTTCCATCTGCTCGGCCGGGGGGTCGCACCGATGTGCCTGGGGGCGCTCGCCTTCGACCTGGCCCTTCCCGGCTCGCTGTGGATCTGGCCGGCCTTCCTCCTCTCGGTGTTCCTGGGCGTGGTGGTGAGCTTCGCGGTGCGCTATCTGGTCGTACTGTCGGCGTTCTGGCTGATGGACGGGGCGGGCGCGCTGCGGATCGTGTCGCTGGCCGGGCTGTTCTTCTCCGGGATGCTGCTGCCGCTGAACCTGTTCCCCGGACTGCTGGGCGAGGTGGCGTTGGCGCTGCCGTGGTCCTCGCTGCTCCAGGTCCCGGCCGACGTGTTCCTCGGCAAGCGCACGGGGTGGGGGCTGGTGGAGGCGTACGCGTTCCAGGGCGGCTGGGCGGTGGCGCTGCTGCTGGCGGGCCGGCTGCTGCAGTCCGCGGCGACCAGGAGGGTGGTGGTGCAGGGTGGCTGAGAGTGTGGTGCGGGCGGCGGAGGAGGACCGGGGGGACGGGGCGGTCCGGGCGGCGGAGGCGTCGGCTGCCGCGCAGGCGCAGGCGCGGGCGCGGGCGTTGGCGTTTCCGGAGCGGCCCCGGCTGCTGGAAGGAGTCCGGGCGTACGGGCTGATCATGGCGATGTGGGTGCGCTCGACGATGGCGTACCGGGCCTCGTTCGTCATGACGACGGCCGGGGACTTCGCGGTGACGGCCTTCGACTTCGTGACGATCCTGCTGATGTTCTCGCACGTCGACGCGCTGGGCGGGTACACACTGCCGGAGATCGCCCTGCTGTACGGGGTGTCGGCCACCGCGTTCGGGCTGTGCGATCTGCTGCTGGGGTCGATGGACCGGGTGGGCCGCCGGATCCGGGACGGGACGCTCGACACCCTGCTGGTGCGGCCGGTCCCGGTGCTGGCGCAGGTCGCGGCGGACCGGTTCGCGCTGCGCCGGCTGGGGCGGATCACGCAGGGGCTGCTGGTGCTCGGCTACGCGCTCGTCTCGCTGGACATCGCGTGGACACCGGTGAAGGTGCTGATGCTGCCGATGATGATGGTGAGCGGGGCGGCGATCTTCGGGGCGGTCTTCGTCGTGGGGGCGGCGTTCCAGTTCGTGGCGCAGGACGCCTCGGAGGTGCAGAACTCCTTCACGTACGGCGGGACGACGCTGCTCCAGTACCCGCCCACGATCTTCGCGAAGGACCTCGTGCGCGGGGTGACGTTCGTGGTGCCGCTGGCCTTCGTCAGCTGGCTGCCCGCGCTGTACGTGCTGGACCGGGAGTATCCGGTCGATCTGCCGCAGTGGGTGGCGTTCCTGCCGCCGCTGGTGGCGGTGGGCTGCTGGGTGGTGGCGGGCCTCGCGTGGCGGGCGGGGCTGCGGTCGTACCGGAGCACGGGCAGTTGAGGAAGGTAAGGGAGTTGGGCATGTCGGACGGTTCTGAGCAGGGGGGTACGGGCATGAGCGGCGGCTCGGGCGTGGGCGATGGTGGTGGTGTGGGCGGCGACGCCTTCATCTCCCTCGACGGCGTCGAGAAGGTCTTCCAGGTCCGCCGCCGTACCGGACTGCTGCGTCGCGAGCGCCGCGAGGTGCGGGCGGTGGACGGCATCAGCTTTCAGGTCGCACGTGGCGAGATGGTCGGCTACATCGGCCCGAACGGGGCCGGCAAGTCGACCACGATCAAGATGCTGACGGGCATCCTCACCCCGAGCGGCGGCCGGCTGCGCGTCGCGGGCATCGACCCCTCCCGCGAACGCACCCGGCTGGCCCACCGCATCGGTGTGGTGTTCGGCCAGCGGACGACTCTCTGGTGGGACCTGCCGCTGCGCGACTCGTACCGGCTGATGCACCGCATGTACCGCATCCCCGACCGGCGTTACCGGGAGAACCTGGACCGCTGCGTCGAACTCCTCGATCTGGGCGAGCTGTTGGACGTACCTGTACGCCAGCTCTCGCTGGGGCAGCGGATGCGCGGCGACATCGCGGCGGCGCTGCTGCACGATCCGGAGGTGCTCTACCTGGACGAGCCGACGATCGGTCTTGATGTGATCTCCAAGACCAAGGTGCGGCAGTTCCTGAAGGAGCTGAACACCGAGCGCGGGACGACGGTCCTGCTGACGACGCACGACCTCACCGACATCGAGCAGTTGTGCGGCCGGGTGATGGTGATCGACCATGGCCGGCTGATGTACGACGGTTCGCCGGCGGGCCTCCACGAGGTGGGGGAGAGCGAACGCATGCTCGTGGTGGACCTGGAGAGCGAACTGCCCCCGATCGTGCTGGAGTCGCAGGGGGCGGCAGGGGGACCGGCCGTGCGGGCGGTCAAGGTGGAGGGAGCGCGCCAGTGGCTGGCGTTCCCCGCCGCCGCCTCGGCGGCGCCGCTGGTGGCACGGATCGCCGCGGACTACCCGCTGGTCGACCTGTCGGTGCGGGAGCCGGACATCGAGGCCGTGATCGCGAGGATGTACGAGTCCGCGGGGTGACGGGCACGCTTCCGGGGAACTCTCCGGTGAAACCCTCCTGGTGCGGCGCGCAGGTCGTGGGCGCGCAGGTCGTGGGCCTGCGGGGAGTGGGCCCGCAGGTCGTGGGCCTGCAGGTTTGTGCCGGGAACGGGTGCGTTCAATAGGCTGCGCGGTATGACAAGTGAACGTCCGGAAATGCGCGCCTCCGATGCCGAGCGTGAGCGGATCGCCGAACTGCTGCGCGAGGCGGTGGCCGAAGGCCGACTGGACATGGACGAGTTCGACCAGCGCCTTGAGGCGGCCTACAAGGCCCGTACGCACAGGGAGTTGGAGCCGCTGGTCCAGGACCTTCCGGCGCCGGGCTCGACGGTCGCCCCGGTGGGCTCGTCCGCGCCCGCCCCGCTGCGGGGCTCCGCGGCCGACTGGCCCGCGCGGATCGGCGGCAACGCCACCTCAAAGGGGGCGTTCGCCTTCTGGGGCGGGTTCAACCGGAAGGGCCGCTGGACGGTGGGCCGGACGTTCACCGCGTTCGCGATGTGGGGCGGCGGCGAGATCGATCTGCGCGAGGCGAACTTCGAGGACCGTGAGATCGTCATCCGCTGCTTCACGATCATGGGCGGCCTCCATGTGACCGCGCCGCCGGAGCTGAACGTCGAGGTCAGAGGCATCGGCATCATGGGCGGGTTCGGCGAGGGCTCCAACGACGAGGGCGAGCCCGCCCCGGACGCCCCGCAGGTGCGGATCACCGGCTTCGCCCTGATGGGCGGCGTCGGCGTGGAGCGCAAGCGGACGAAGGCGGAGCGCCGCCGCCTCAAGGAGGCGAAGGAAGCGGAACTGGAGGCGCGCCGCCGACGCGAGCTGGAGCGCCCGGACAGCGGGACGGACGGTCGGGCGGACGGCGGGACGGACGGCGGCGGCCGCAAGGAACTCTGAGGGGGCCGGGGCAGGACGCGCGCACCGGGCAGGCCGGGTGTCCCTGGGCGGGTGCATCGGCGACCGAGCCCCCCCCGCGTCGCATCAACACCAGCGGCCCTGACCGCCGTTGTGCCAACGCACCCTCTTGCGCCCCGCCCCGCCCGTACGCGGCTCCTCACCGGCTCACAGTGCGTCGGACCGGGGCGCGCGGGCCCGGTCCAGGGACTCCAGGTCCAGCCGGTCGCCGAGCGCGCGGTACCCGTCGTCGTTGAGGTGCAGGTGGTCGCCGGAGTCGTACGCGGCGAGGATCCGGTTCGGCGCGGCGGGATCGCGTACCGCCGCGTCGAAGTCCACGTACGCGTCGAAGACCGTGCCCGCCCGGACCTGCTCGTTGACCGCCCGGCGTACGGCGTCGCGCTGGGGCGTCCAGGTGCGGAAGCCCTCGAACGGGGTCAGCGTCGCGCCGACGACCTTGAGCCCGCGGGCGTGCGCCCGGTCGGTGAGGGCGCGCAGGCCGTCCACGATGCGCTGGGGGTCGGTCTCCTGGGGGGACTGCTGTACGTCGTTGATGCCGAGCGCCACGACGATCGTCCGGGCTCCGGCGACCGACAGGGCGTCGCGGTCGAGCCGGTCGGTGCCCGGCTGGCCCCCGGTGCCGCGGCCGATGCCCGTGACCCGGTTGCCCGAGATGCCCGCGTTGGCGACCCCGTACCGGCCGCCCAGCCGGTCCGCGAGGACGTCGGTCCAGCGGGCGTTGGCGTCGGTGGTGGAGCCGGTGCCGGCGGTCAGGGAGTCCCCGAAGGCGACGACCGCGCCGAGCGCCCGGTCGCTGCGGACGTCCACGGCGGTCAGATAGCGCCAGTGGGGGGTGCTGAAGGTGCCGCGTTCGTCGATCAGGTACGAGGTCTGGTGGGTGTGGGGGTGGTAGGTGACCGGCCCGCCCGCCTGCGGGGTGCGGAAGCTGACCTGGAGGTCGGAGTCGGGTGCCACGGGCACCACGACCGGGTCGCTGACGACCCGTCCGCCCGGGGCGACGGTGACGGCGGCAGCGCCCTTGAAGGTCACCGGCCGGGTGTTGACGGCGGCCTGGTCGACGACCAGGGGAGCCGTGCCGAAGAGGTTCGACAGCGTGATGCGGGCGACGCTCCCGCCGATGCTGGTGTGCACGACGTTACGGATGGTGCGCCCGGGGAGTCCGTCCTCGGTGCCCGGTTCGGCTCGGACGGGTGCGGCGGTCCAGGTGGCGGTCCAGGTGCCGCCCGAGGCGGCGGGGTCGATCGGGTTACGGGCCGCCGCCTGGGTCTCGGCGGGCGGGAGCGGTGCCGCCCGGGGGCCGGAGAGCAGCGTCGTACCGAAGGCGACGGCGGTGGCGAGCACGGCGGTGCCCGCCACTAGGGCGATGAGCAGGGCATACCCCTGGCGCCTGGGCATGTGCGGTGATTCTCCTCGTGATGATCGTGCTGGTCCCATGATGCGACAGGCCGTCGGGAACTCGACGTGCGGCCCGGGAGTAGGGGAGGTAGGGACAATGCGTACGTCACGGGGGCGAGGCGTACGCGGACGGGTGGAGCGGATGGAACGGACCGGATCCGGCGAGCAGGGGCAGGACGGGGACGCGGTGCAGAAGTCGGAGCAGGCGCGGGAGCAGCCACAGGAGCCGTCGCGGGAGCAGCCGCAGGAGCCTTCGAAGCGCGCGGTGGCGCACGCGGCGGAGCTGGAGCCCGGTCCCGGTCCGGCGGTGGAGCAGGAGCGGGGGCCGGCGGCGGGTGCGGGTGCGGGGCGGAGTCCCGAGGGTTCCGGTTCCGGGGTGCCGCCGCGCGCCGTGGGCCCGCTGGCCTCGTTCGCGTACACCGCCGCCGACGAGGAGAAACAGCGCGGCGTACGGCGCATGAAGCTCACGGCCACCGGTCTCCTTCTGTTCGTCGCACTGGTCTACGTCCTGGCCACCTGGGCGGAGAACGCAGGTGCGGGGGGCTGGACGGGCTACGTCGCGGCGGCTGCCGAGGCGGGGATGGTGGGCGCGCTGGCGGACTGGTTCGCCGTCACGGCGCTCTTCCGGCATCCGCTCGGCCTGCCCATTCCGCACACGGCCATCATCCCCAACAAGAAGGATCAGCTGGGACAGTCCCTCGGTTCCTTCGTCGGGGAGAACTTTCTCTCCGGAGATGTCATTCGTGACCGAATTCACGCTCTGGGGGTCGGCCGGAGGCTCGGTGTGTGGCTCGCGGAGCCGGACCACGCCGACAGGGTCACCGCCGAGCTGGCCACGGCCCTGCGCGGCGCGCTGACGGTCCTTCGGGATTCCGATGTGCAGGCGGTGGTCGGCGAGGCCATCACCCGGCGCGCGGACGCGGCGGAGGTCGGACCGGGCCTCGGCAAGATGCTGGAGAAGGTCGTCACGGACGGCGGCCACCGCAAGGTCGTCGACCTCGTCTGCGTACGGGCGCACGACTGGCTGGTGGAGCACGGCGACTCGGTGATGAACGCGGTGCAGGGCGGGGCCCCCGGCTGGACCCCGCGGTTCGTGGACAAGCGGGTGGGGGAGCGGGTCTACAAGGAACTGCTGCGGTTCGTCACGGAGATGCGGGACATGCCGGAGCATCCGGCGCGCGGCTCCATCGACACGTTCCTGACCGACTTCGCGGCCGACCTCCAGAGCGACGCCGACACCCGGGCCCGCGTGGAGCGGCTGAAGTCGGAGATCCTGGGCCGCGGCGAGGTCCAGGACGTCATCGCCTCGGCCTGGTCCTCCGTCCGCACGATGATCCTCTCGGCGGCGGAGGACGAGCGCAGCGAACTGCGGCTGCGGGCGCGCGCCTCGCTGATGTCGCTGGGCGCGCGGCTGTCGAGCGACGCACGGCTCCAGGGCAAGCTGGACGGCTGGCTGGAGGACGCGGCGGTGTACGTCGTGACGACGTACCGCGCGGAGATCACCTCGCTGATCAGTGAGACGGTCGCGAGCTGGGACGCGGACCAGACCTCGAAGAAGATCGAGGCGCACATCGGCCGCGACCTCCAGTTCATCCGGATCAACGGCACGGTGGTCGGCGCGCTGGCGGGCCTGGCGATCCACACGGTGTCGCACGCGCTGGGCGGCTGAGCCGGCGGGACGCCGGGCCCTCGCCGGCCGGGAGACGGGCTCCTCGGCGCCGCTCCGGGTGCGCAACCGTCCTGCCGTACGGGGTCGTCGTGTGGGGGGCGTACGGGTACGCGCCCGGCTCGCGCGGGGAGTTGGCCGGGTGGACAGCCGGGGCAGGTGGCGCCGGGCCGGGTCCGGGAGGACGGCTCAGATGTTCGCGGCCCGGCGGGTCACGGTCCAGGACGCGACGGCCACGCCGCCCGCGACGGTGAACACGGCGGGCCATGCGCCGACCTTCTTGGCGAGCGGGTGAGACCCGGCGAAGGCGGCGACGTAGAGGCCGGCCAGTCCGGCGGCGGCACGGGGCCCGGCCTGGCGGTTCCACTCGTACGCGGCGAGGGACCCGGCGGCGGCGAGCGCGACGCCGCCGAGCGGTCGCTTCTTGGTCCACCGGGCGACGCCGTAGCCCCCGATGAGGCCGCTCGCCGCCACCGCCGCCGCCGGAACCTTCGCCATCGCCGCCACCATCGCTTCCTGAAGCCTTCGACACAACTGTCGATATACCTGTGGGTCCACATACCTGTGGGTCCACATACCTGTGGTCCGTTCTTCTGCCCGAGGCTAGCGTTCGGGGCGATGCGGCCGACGGGCGGTACGGGCGGTACGGGCAGTGCGGGGAAAGCGACAGGGAGGCGGGGTTCCGGATGGGAGCGGTCACGAGCACGGTGACGGTCGAGGAGGGCGGAGCGGCGGGCGGGACCGGTCCCGTACGCCTCTTCTGTACCGACCACGGCGGCGACGGCCCGCCTCTGCTCCTGCTGCACGGGCTGGCCGGCCACTGCGGCGAGTGGGAGGCGCTGGCGGCCCGGTTCGCGTCCACGCACCGGGTGGTCGCCTTCGACGCCCGGGGCAGCGGGGCGAGCACCCGCCGCCCCGGGGACGTGACGCGGGCGGCGCATGTCCGCGATGTCCTCGCCGTCGCGCGCAGGTTCGGCCTGGCCGGGGAGGACACGGTGCTGGCCGGCCAGTCGATGGGCGGCCTCACCGCTCTGCTGACGGCGTCGGCCCACCCGGAGGTGTGCCGTGCGCTGGTCCTGATCGAGGCGGGCCCGGCGGGTCCGAGTCCCCGGCTGCCGGAGCAGATGGGCGACTGGCTGGACTCCTGGCCGGTGCCGTTCCCGGACGCGGAGGCGGCAGCGGCGTTCTTCGGCGGCGGAGCGGCCGGCCGGGCCTGGGCGGCGGGCCTCGCGCCGGGACCCGGCGGTCTGCACCCCCGGGTCGACCGGGACGTGATGGTGGCCACCGTCCAGGAGAACGCGCGGCGGCACTACTGGGACGACTGGGACCGGGTGCGCTGCCCGGTGCTGGTGGTGCGGGGAGAGAACGGCGCGATGCAGGCGGACGAGGCGGACCGGATGCGGGCCCGGCGCCCCGCGACGCGGATCGGCGTGATCCCGGGCGCGGGCCACGACGCCCACCTGGACAACACGGCGGCGGTGTACGGGGAGATGGCGGCCTTCCTGGCGTGAATCCTGGCGGAGGGCCGGTGTAAGGTCTGGACCCTTTAGACCCACCGGCAATTGGGGGGCGGCGTCGAGGGGCTGGGCACGCACTCCCCCAAGCTCTCGGCTTCGCTCGAGCAGGGAGGGGCCCCCTCCGGCGTTGTCGTCAATCACCAACTTCCCCAAGCTCTCGGCTTCGCTCGAGCAGGGGAGGCCCCATCCGCGTTGACTCAATCCTCCGCCTTGCAGCTGCACGCACCCAGCCCCGCTCCTTCTCCCACCCCCCAATTGCCGGTGGGTCTTACACGAGGGAGTCTCATGCTGTTCGGTAACGCTGCCCGTACGACCGCGACCACGACCACCGGTACGGGTGCCCGTGCTGACGCTCGCCGTCCGGTCCGAACGGGGTTGCGCGCAGGCGCACTTGCCGTGGTCGTGGCCGCCGCGCTGGTGTCCTGCACCCAGGCGTCGAGCGGCGGCGGTCCCGGCGCGGACGTCCCGAGCGCGTCGGCGGATCCGGCTGCGGACCTGGACAGGAGCGCCGAGAGCGCCGGGGGCGCCGGGGGCGCCGAGAACGCGGACCGGGCCGAGCGGGAGGCCGGCGAGGCGGAGGAGACCGCAGTTCCCTCCCCCGCCCCCGCGCTGGTCCGCGACGCCTTCGCGACGCTCCAGGCGACGCTCGACGACACCTGCACCCCGGGCGCGGGCGACTGCGCCTACTTCCTCGGCCGGGTCACCCGGGAACTCGCCGAGCTGGACGAGGCGATGCGGGCGGACGACAAGGGGCCCGGCCACTTCAAGCAGCCGCTCGCCGACATGAAGGTCCTGTTCGACAAGCTGGGCGACGACCGGTCCGAAGCGCATCTGGAGAAGTACTTCTCCGAGATCGTCGGCACCCGTGACGGCATCAACGCCTGGATGCAGGACCACCCCGACGACTACCGCTGACCCTCGGCGACCACTGCTGCCCGGCCCGCTGACCCCGGCCGACGACGACGACTGCCGCCGCCCGGCCCGGCGACCACTGCTGCCCCCGGCCGGGCGGGTCCGGCAGGCAGGTCCTGCCGGCGACCACCGCTGCCCCGGGCCCCGCGGGTCCAGTGCCTGGTGGGTCCGGTCCGGCAGGTCCGGCCTGGTGGGGTCCGGCCCGGCGGGGCGGCAGCGCAGCAGCGTGTGACCCCCTTCACATGGTCCGCCGGCCCCGTTTCTCGCGGTTCGGATGGCGCGAAACAAGCCTCAAGGGGCTCCTGTGAGAGCCGGGACGCGAGCGTCAGGGGCGCCCAGCGGGGCGATCCCGCCTGTTCATGTCCCGGCCATCTGCCGACGTAGGGGCAGCTCAAGCCGGTGAACAGGCAGCAGCAACCGGGCCTTCACTCCTTACCGCGTGGGGTGTTATACGGAACTTGCGACCGTAATGAAGCCATGCGCTCCCTATCTCACCGATGTCGGACCCGTTAACCCGGGATGCCACTGTCCGAAATCGATTGTTGACGGAAAGAATCGGCCGGGATAAGTTTTCCGCCGTAATGATCAATCCTGCATGCGGAAATCGGTGAGGAATTATGAGAATGGTTACCCAGGCTCTGAATCAATACCGATTAAGCGAGTCGGAGGCGGAGAAGGTGGGCGAGTTGTCCTCACTCGCCGCACGCCTGTCGGACTCGATACCCGTCGTCGTATCGGGACTCCTCATGGATCTCCCCGACGGGATGCGTAAAGCGGTCCTCGATTTCGGTGCGGACGTGGAATCCGATGGATACTGCATGCTGCGCGGAGTTTCGGTGGGCGAATTGCCGAAGACCCCGCAGGCGCACGAGGCTCATATCCTCGACGGCCACCCGACCAACGGAACCCTCATGCTCGTCGCGGACCTTCTCGGCTCGCTGACCGGGTATCAGGACGAGAAATCGGGCGCGCTCTTCCACGACGTACATCCGGTACGCGGTGAGGAGGGCCGGATCGAGAACAGCGGATCGGTCGCCTTCGACTTCCACACCGAGAACGTGCACCATCCGCTCCGCCCCGACTACCTGGGCCTGCTCTGCCTGCGCCAGGACCACGAGCAGATCGCCGCGACCCGCGTCTCCTCCGTGCGCGACGCGCTGCCGCTGCTGACGGACAGCGAGGTGGCGGAGCTGCGGAACCCGCAGTTCCACAGCCTGTATCCGACCTCGTTCACCCGGCACATCCCGGGCCCCCGGCCCTCCGCCGGACCTCATCCGGTGATCTTCGGCCCGGTGGACCGCCCGTTCATGCGCTTCAACTCGCACAACACCCGGGGCGACCACCCGCCGGCGCGGGCCGCTCTGCGGGCCCTGGCCTCGGCGCTGGATCAGGTCAGCCGCGACCTGGTGCTCGCGCCGGGCGACCTCGTCGTCCTCGACAACCACGTCGTGGTCCACGGCCGCACCGCGTTCACGCCCCGCTACGACGGCCAGGACCGCTGGCTGCGCCGGTTCTACTCCCTCCGGTCCGCCCCGCTGTGGGCCCAGCGCATGATGCGGCACCCGCGCGTGCTGCCGGCGATGACGGAGATTCGCGGGGTCGTCTGACCCGGCCGCGGCCGCCGCGACGGCGGGACCCGGCCCCGGGAGCCGGGGCCATGTACACGTGAATGAGGAAGAGTGGAACTGTACGAAGTGCTCGGCCTGGTCGCCGCCGCGACGGCGGCCGGCTGGGTGGATGCTGTCGTCGGCGGTGGCGGGGTACTGCTCATCCCGGTACTCCTGCTGGCCTTCCCCCAGTATTCGCCCGCGGTGGCGCTGGGCACGAACAAGATCGCGGCGGTCATGGGCACCGCGACCGCCGCGTACATGTACCAGCGGCGGACCAAACTGGACCGTTCGGTCCTGCTGCCGGCCGCCGGACTCGCGGTCCCCTTCGGCGCACTGGGCGCGCTGTCCGCTTCGAGCGTTCCCACGAGCTACTTCCGGCCCGTCATCATGGGCCTGCTCATTACGGTGGCGCTCTTCGTGGCCTTCCGGCCAAGCTTCGGAGTGCAGCAGCGGAACATCGTCGTAACGCCGCGCCGCCGCAATACGGCGATCCTCATCGCAGGGGTCGGAATCGGCTTCTACGACGGTGTTTTCGGCCCCGGCGTCGGCACCTTTCTCATCATTTCCTTCACCACGCTCCTCGCGACACAGTTCCTGGAAAGCGCGGCCATGGCGAAGGTGATCAACGCTTCCTCCAACCTGGGTGCCCTCGCGGTCTTCGCCTGGCAGGGAAACGTGTTGTGGGCCCTCGGTCTCGGAATGGCCGTGGGGAACATCGTCGGTGCGATGATCGGTTCGCGCACCGCAATGAAAAGGGGATCCGGATTCGTTCGGATCGTCCTGGTCATCGTGGTCACCGGAATGGTGGCCAAGATGGGGTTCGATCAGTTCGCCTGACGGAGATTCATCCGACGACGGAAGAGGTTTCCATGGCAAGGGAATTATCCGGGCTGTTGACGCTGACCGATTACGAGCAGGCCGCCGCATCCGTTCTCGACGCCGCTTCCTGGGCGTACGTGGCGGGCGGCGCCGACACACAGCTCACGGTCCGTGGCAACACCGAGGCATTCGACCAGGTCTGGCTGCGCCCCCGGGCCCTCGGCGGGACGGGCGCCAAGCCCGACACCTCGGTGACCGTGCTCGGACAGCGGCTCGCCCTGCCCGTCCTGCTCGCCCCGACCAGCCCGCAGCGCCTCCTCCACGAGGACGCCGAGATCGCGACCGCCCGCGCGGCCGAGGCCACGGGCACGGTGTCGATCGTCAGCACCGACAGTCACTACCCCTTCTCCGACGTGACCGGCGCGGTCGGCAGTGACAGCTGGTTCCAGCTCTACGCCTACCGGTCCCGCGAGGACGTCGCCGCGACGATCGCCCTGGCGGAGAACGCCGGCGCGACCGCGCTCGTGGTCACGGTCGACGCCAGCTACGCGGCCCGCCGCATCAGCACCCGGCGGGCGGGCTTCCGCACCCCGGCGCATGTCGACTTCGGCAACCTGCGCTCGCTGGGCGTGCTCACCGGCGACATCCCGGACGGCGCGCGCATCGAGCGACTGCCGCTGACCTGGGACGACCTGGAATGGATCCGGTCCCGTACGCACCTGCCGATCGTGGTCAAGGGCGTCCTGCGGTCCGAGGACGCCGAACGCTGCGTGGCCCTGGGCGTGGACGGCGTCATCGTCTCCAACCACGGCGGCCGCCAACTCGACGGCGCGGTACCCAGCCTGGTCGCCCTGGAGCAGGTGGCGGCCGCGGTCTCCGGCCGGAGCCTGGTCCTCATGGACGGCGGTATCCGATCCGGCGTCCACGTCGTCAAGGCCCTCGCGCTCGGCGCGGACGCGGTGTGCATCGGCCGCCCCTACCTCTGGGGCCTCGGCCTGGCCGGGCAGCAGGGCGTGGAGGCGGTCCTCGGCCTCCTCCGGAGCGAGATCGAGGACACGCTGCTCCAGCTCGGCGCGGACTCCGTCGCCGACATCGACGCCGACTTCGCCGTCAACGCCCACCGGGCCACGAGTCCGGGCGCCCGCTGATCCGTACGTCCGGGGCGCCCACGGGCCTGTACGTCCGGGGCGCCCGCCGGTCCGTGGGGCCGGGGCGCCTGCCGACTCGTACGTCCGGGGTGCCCGCTGACCCGTACGTCCGGGTGCCCGCTGACCCGTACGCCCGGGGCGCGGGCTGCCCCGCACGTCCCTTCCGCCCCCTTCCCTTCCTCTCCTCCCCTGGCAAGGAGCCCTCTCTGTGACTGCTGTGACTTCCGAGACCGTCCACTTCTCGCGTGGCATCCCTCCGCTCGAAGCGATCCCGTCCGCCGCCATCGCCGAGCTGACCGGTTCGATCCTCTCCTCCGAACCGGACCGGGTCTTCCAGTACGCGCCCATCGGCCACCACACCGGCGACCGCGAACTCCGCGACCAGCTGGGGGCGTTCCACTCGGCAGACCCCGACCGGATCTTCGTCACCAACGGCTCGCTCCAGGCCCTCGACCTGCTCGCCGCCCACCTCCTCAAGGACGCACCCCGCAAGAAGGTCCTCGCGGAGGCGCCGACGTACGACCGCGCCGTCCAGATCTTCGAGCGGCACGGGGCGGAGGTGTCCGGGATACCGCTGCGGCACGACGGCCTCGACCTGGACGTCCTGCGGGAGCGCCTGCGTACGGAAGTGCCCGCGTTCGTCTATGTGATCCCCGACTTCCAGAACCCCGGCGGGGTGACGACGAGCGAGGAGAAGCGGCGCGAACTCGTGGAGCTGTCTGCCGAGTTCGGCTTCACGATCCTGGAGGACATCCCGTACCGGGAACTCCGCTTCGAGGGCACGGCCCCCACGCTCCTCGGTGAGCTGGCGGACTCCGTCGACGGCGCCCGGGTGCTGACCATCGGTTCGCTGAGCAAGGTCCTCAGCCCGGGACTGCGCGTCGGCTACGTCATCGGCCCGCCCGGTTCGCCGCGGGCGCTGGCGGCACTCGCGGAGAGCACGTACCTCTCGCCGGCCCCGCTGCTCCAGGCGGTCGCCGCGCGGGCCTTCGCGAGCGGCCTGGTCCGGCAGAACATCGACGAGGTCCGGAAGCTGCTGCGGCCGCGACACGACGCGGCGGTCGAGGCGGTGCGGAAGGCGCTCGGCGACGCGGCACTGTGCGTGCCCCAGGGCGGCTACTACATCAGTGTGCATCTGCCGGTACGGACCACGGAGGAGAAGTTCCTCGCGGCGGCGGCCGCCGAGGGCGTCGCTCTCACCCGCGGCTCGGCGTTCTACCCGGCGGAATCGGCACCGCCGTCGGGAACGGTCTTCCTCCGGCTGCCGTTCCAGGCTCTGAGCGGCGAGGAGTTCGCCCGGGGCGTCGCGCGGCTCGCCACGGTGGCGCAGCGGGCGGAGTAGGCGCGGCGGGAAGGCCGGAACGGGGAGTTACGAGGCAGGGGAAGGGACGCGATGGCCACGGCCGAACAGGGCGCCGAGGACGACACGGACGAGGCGCTCGGGCCGGATGCGGTGACCCAGGACGCGGGGATCCCGGATGCGGGGATCCCGGACGCGGTGACCCAGGACGCGGTGACCCAGGACGCGGTGACCCAGGACGCGGGGATCCCGGATGCGGGTGCCGGGGCCAAGAAGTCCCCGACCGTAGGAAACTCGACCGAGGGGGACTCGGCTGAGGGGCGCACGGCCAGGAGGCTCATGGCTGGAGGGCGTACGGCGGAAAGGTCCACGGCCGAAAGGCGTACGGCTGCGCGGCCCACGGCCGAAGGGCCCACGGCTGCGCTGCCCGCGGCGGAAAGGCGCGCCCCGGCCGGTCGGCGCGTGCTCCGGGCGGACGCCTCGCTCTCCGCCGTCCTCGCGGGCCTGATCACGGTCGTGGTCTCGTGCTCCGGCCCCCTCCTCGTGGTCCTGGCGGCAGCGGCCGCCGGTCATCTGACCGACGACCAGACCGCGTCGTGGGTGTGGGCGGCGTGCGTGGGCAGCGGCGTGACGTGTGCCGTGCTCAGCTGGTGGACCCGGATGCCGGTGATCACCGCGTTCTCGACGCCGGGTGCCGCGGTCCTCGTCGGCAGCCTCGGGGACTACACGTACCCCGAGGCTGTCGGAGCCTTCCTGGTCAGCGGTCTGCTCATGGCGCTGGTCGGTCTGACGGGCGTGTTCGGGCGGGTCATGCGCCGCGTGCCGCCCGGAATCGTGGCGGCCATGCTGGCGGGCGTGCTGTTCTCCTTCGGCGTCGACCTGTTCTCGGCGCTGGACGGCGCGCCGATCGCGGTGCTGGTCTCGCTCGCCACGTACCTGGCCGTCAAGCAGCGATCGCCGAGATACGCGGTGGCCTGGGCCCTGCTCGCGGCCGTGCTCGTCACCGCCGTCGTCCCGGGCATCCACGCCTCGTCCGTCGACATCGGGCTGACCCTTCCCGTCTTCACGGCCCCGGAGTTCACCGGTTCGGCGCTGGTGGGTCTGGCCGTGCCGCTGGCCGTGGTGACGATGGCCTCGCAGAACGCGCCAGGGCTCGGCGTGCTGGCGGCCTGCGGCTACCGTCCGAACGACCGGCTGCTCGTCACAGCCACCGGACTCGCCTCCACGGCACTCGCGCCGCTGGGCGGCCACGCCGTCAACCTCGCGGCGATCACGGCCGCGATCAGCACGGGCGAAGAGGCCCACCGCGACCCGCGACGCCGCTATGTGGCCGGCCTGGCGTGCGGCGTCTTCTATCTGCTGGCGGGTATCTGCGGCGCCGCACTCGTGGGGCTGTTCACCGCACTGCCGCCCGAACTCATCGCCGTCGTCGCGGGGACGGCCCTGCTCGCCACCTTCTCCACGAGCCTCGCCCAGGCGGTGGCGGACGAACAGGGCCGGGACGCGGCGGTGGTCACCTTCCTCACCACGGCCTCCGGCGTCACCCTGGGCGGCATCGGCTCCGCCTGCTGGGGCCTGGTCCTGGGACTGGCGACGCACCTGGCGCTGACCGCATGGCGGCGACACGGCGACCAGGGAAGGCGACGTGAACAGGCCTGCGGCGACGCCGAGTTCGGCCGGGCTCCGCATCCGGACACCTGGCCGATCGGGGACGGCGAAACCCAAGGCGACGTCTGAATTACGCCAGCGTGGGGACGGGCGTCAGCAGATGCTGGAGCCATGACCGCGACTACGACCACGACCGCGACTACGACCATGTCCGCGACCACGACCACGACCATGACCGCGACCACGACTATGACGTACGAGGCACGGGCCGTCGATCCGGCCGTGCTGCGACAGCTGCGGAAACAGGACGATGCCGGTTGCACCCGAGTACCCGTCACTGATCCGGAGGGCGGTGCCCCGCTGCGCTGCTGTCTGCGGCACAGCGAAGCAGGTGAGCGGATCGCCCTTGTCTCGTACGCGCCGTTGCGTCGCTGGGCGGCGGAGACGGGCGCCGAGCCCGGCCCGTACGACGAGTGCGGTCCGGTATTCGTTCACGCCGAGGAGTGCGGCGGGCCGGCCTCCGGTCCGGGCTATCCGGCCGGACTCCACGGTGCTCGCCGGATGCTGCGCGCCTACAGCGCCCAGGGGCACATCCTCGGCGGGAGACTGATCGAGATCCCCAAGGAGCGGGCCACCGAGGTGAACGACGTGCTGCTCGATGTCTTCGCCGATCCGACCGTGGCGCTGGTACACGTCCGCGCCGTGGAGTTCGGCTGCTTCATGGTCGAGATCCGGTGCACGACACGACCGGCCGGCAACGCGTAGCGGCGGCGCCGAAGGCGGACGCGCTGCGGGCCTCACTCCAGGCTGACGCGGGCGGCGACGGGCAGATGATCGCTGTTGGTGGCGGGCAGGGTACGGATGTGGCCGATGGTGGCGGAGCGGGCCATGACCTGGTCGATCCGGGCCAGCGGGAACGCGGCGGGGAAACTGAAGGCGAAGCCGCGCTCGGCCACGTTCAGACGTGAGGTGAGAGGCTCCAGCCCCCGGTCCTCCACCGCTCCGTTGAGATCCCCGAGCAGAATCACCGCCTCGACCTGCTCGTCGGCGATGGCACGCCCCAGCAGCCCGGCGCTCTCGTCACGCAGGGAGGACGCGAGGCCGCCCGCCCCGAGCCGGATGGAGGGCAGATGGGCGACGTACGCCGCGACCTCCCCGTACGGCGAGTGCACCACGGCACGCACCCCGCGGCTCCACCCCTCCGCGATGCCCGGCGGCCTGATGTCCACCAACCGCTCACCGCTGAGCGGGTACTTGGACCAGAGGCCGACCGTGCCCCGGACGACATGATGCGGATAGTCCGGCGCGAGGGCCTCCTCGTAGACCGGCAGCTGCGGGACCACCAGCTCCTCCAGCGCGATGAGATCGGCCCCGGAACCGATCAGCGCACGGGCGGTCCCCGCCGGATCGGTGTTCTCGTCATTGACGTTGTGCTGCACGACGACGAGCCCCCGCCCGTCGGCCGCCGCGGCGGCGGGCAGGAGCAGCCCCCCGAAGAGGTGCACCCAGACCCCGACCGGCAGAAGCAGGGCCACCAGCGCGACGGCGGAGCGCCGCAGCAGGGCGATCCCCAGCAACAGGACCACGACCACGCCGAGCCACGGCAGGAAGGACTCCAGCAGGCTGCCCAGCCGGCCGGGCGAGTTGGGTACGACCCGGTGGAACGCCAGCACCCCGGCCAGGACGACGGCGACCCCGGCGACCACCCGCCCCCGCCGGCCGCCGCCCGCACCAGGGGCTACCGGCCCCGCCACCGACGCCGCACCGGTTTCTGCCTGCTTCACCATGTCTTCCCATCCATGTCTTCCCATCCACTTGGTCCCGCATCACAGGACGAGTGAGCAAGGGAATCAGGTTCCGGTCCCTCATCGCGGTCTGGAAGAGGGAGGTCCGCATTTGATTTGCTCCGCAGAAGCCGGGGATCATGTCGGCTCGACCCGAGGCGCCCCGGGACGGGCCCGGGGACGGGGACGGACACGGGACACGGGGACAACGGGGACACAGGGACAAACGGGGAGATCTTTCTACGATGGCGTGGGACGAATGGGAGCAGATCAAAGCTGACGTCGCGGTGAAGGGGCCGGCGCACATGCAGCTGAACCAGACCCCTTCGGAGGCCGGAGCTTCGGCCGGCGCGGCTTCGGGCGATCTGAAGTCGAACAGGAAGACATGGGTGAAGGCCGGTGAGGGGGTCACCGGCCTCAAGAGCGGCGTCGGCAAGGCGCTGACGAAGCTGGCCGATGGGCAGGCGGGGCTGGGGGACACCACCGGGTCGCTGAGCGCGGCGGCACAGAAAGAGCTCTACGACTCCTGGAAGAAGTACGTGAGTGACGTGGGCGCCCGCTGTCAAGCGCTGGGCGGACTTCTGCAGGGAGCGGGCCACGACCTGTCGAAAACCGACAAGGAGGCCGAGGCGGAGCTGGAGAAGCTCAAGCTGAAATACGCGGACACCGAGCCCGTCGGCGGCCAGGCGAAGGAGAAGTGAGTCCGGCCATGGACCTCGCGACGCTGAAGGCCTTCATACCGTCGGAGTACGAAGACGCCGCGGACGGCTACCGGGCAACCGGTGACATGGCCTCCCGGGCCAAGGACGCGATCGACAACCAGATCAGTGTGGAACTGCGCAACCAGTTGGAGGGCGACGCGGCGAAGGCCGCGGTCGGGGAACTCAAGAAACTGTCGGCGAACTTCCACTACGCGCAGACCGAGTGCGGCCTGGTGAGCACCGCGCTCAACGGTTTCGCCTTCGACATCGCGGTGGCCAAGCGGAAGCTGGAAGCAGCCGTCGAGGACGCCCGAGCCGACCGCTGCACGGTGAACGCGAACGGTTCCGTCTCGTACCCGGAGGGCAGGAAGCCCGGCGAGGAGGAGATGGTGGACGGCGGCACGGTGACCGGGAGCGCCGGAGGCGGCCCGATGTCCGACGCGCTGGAGCGCCAGGCGGCGAACATCCACCCGAACCCGTACTACGGCAGGGCGATGGCGTACGCGAACCGGATCGCCGACGCCCTGGAAGAAGCCACGGACGCTGATACGAAGTGGGCGCCGAAACTGCGCGCGCTGAAGGCCGACGACGACCTGACGGTCTCCCATCGGGACTGGGCGGACGTTCGGTCGGACACGAGCGGTGTCCGCGACGCGGGCAAGGACTACCTCGACTCGCTGCCGGAGCCTCCGAAGGACGGCAGCCCGAAGGACAACGCGTCCTGGTGGAAGGGGCTCAGCGCGGAGGAGCAGTCGGCTCTCCTCACCTTGAACGCCGCCTCGGTCGGGGCACTGGACGGGCTGCCCGCCGAATCGCGTGACGAGGCCAACCGCATGGTGCTGGCGCAGAGCAGGGCACACGTGGAGCTGGAACTCGCCAAGATTCCAGCCGAGCCCACGAGGTATTCCCCCAACACCAATGGCTCGTACCCGGCCGTCATCCAGAACTCGAGCTGGACCAAGTGGAACGAGAAGTACGGTGAGCGGTTCGGGCAGCTCACCAAGTCGAACGAAGGCATGAAGAGCATTCAGGAACGGTTCGACTCGACCGGTGAGAATGGGCTGCCGCCCGCCTATCTCCTGGGTTTCGATACCGAGAAGAACGGCCGGGCGATCGTGGCCAACGGCAACCCGGACACGGCGAATCACACGGCCGTGTATGTTCCTGGCACCACGTCGAATCTCGGCGGGATCGGCGGGGACGTCGAGCGTATGACCAATCTCTGGCGAGAGTCCGACGCGATGGCCGGTGGGAAAGAGGTTTCCACCATCACGTGGCTGGGGTACGACGCCCCGCAGAGCGTGGTCAAGGATGCGCCTTTCCGGCACTATGCCGACGATGGGGCCCCGGCGTTCAACAAGTTCATGGACGGCCTCAATGTGGCCAACAGCACCGAATCCGGTGGCCACCACACCGCTATCGGCCACTCGTACGGCACGACACTGATCGGCTCCGCAGCCCGGCAGGGCGAGCTGAACGCGGATGACGTGGTGTTCGCGGGGAGCCCGGGTGTGCAGGTGGGGGAGGCGTCGGAGATGGATGTGCCCAAGGGGCACGTCTGGAACGAGGAGGCCGAGGGCGACCCGGTGCCCGACCTCGGGCGCTTCGGCCACGGCGGCAGCCAATGGCGTTTCGGTGGCGGCGTGGCCATCATCCCCAGCGACGAACTGTTCGGAGCGCATCAGATGTCCACGGGCGGCTCGGAAGGCCATAGCGAATACTGGGACCGGGACACGGACAGTCTGAGGAATCAGGCAGCGGTGGTAACGGGCCGGTACGGAAAGGTAAAAATTGAGGAATAGCATCTTCGGCGGTGTCCTGCTGGGCGCCGCGATACTTACCGCACTTACAGGATGCAGCATGACTGACCAGGCAGATTCGAACACACCGAAACCGGTCGGAACGCGAAGCGTTGACGACGTCGATGCCGAAACGAAGCAGATTTCCAGCCAGATTCTCGACATCATCGCCGTCAAGGGGGCGATGTCCAAGTCGGGCCCGGGTGTGAGCACGTGCGAAGGTGCGGAGCGGGGGAAACTGTTCCTCATGCGGCATCCGTGGAGCCTGACCGGGTCCTCCGACGCTGAACTCATGAAAGCCATGGCCCGCCTCAAGGAAGACCTTCCGAAGCATGGCTGGAAGATCGTCGATTACGGGCCGAACAGTTCAAAGTCCAAGTCCTTGGAGCTGACGGCAGATCATGCCGAGAAAAAATTCGCCGTCAAGGTCGAATTCTGGGAGAAGAACAGCGGCGGGGACACCAATGAGCCCACCCTGCTGGTCAACGTGGTTTCCGCCTGTTACCAGGTCCCGGACGGCGAGAAGGTCGACCGGTTCTGAGGAAGCTGTCGACCGGTTCCGACGAATGCTGCGGTGACACCGGGGCGGTGAGGCAGCTCGTGCTACCGACCTCACCGCCCCGGTCCGAACCCTCTCTCAGCTGCTCATGTGGTGTATTCCTTCTCCGACACGGCGGCTCGGAGAAGGAATCGCGCGAAGTCGTCCACGTCGAGACCGGCCAGGTGCTCGACCAGCGCCTGCCTGATGTCCCGCACACGTTGGGACAGCTGCTGCCCCGTGATCTCGCCGGGAAGGATGACACGCCGGAAGGCATCCTTCTCGATCACGCAGTCGACGAGCTTCTCCGCGACCCAGAGCGGCGTGCGTTCCCGGATCGCGAACGTCAGGTGGATGCTGCGGACCTGCACGTCGAGTGCATGAGGATTGTGCACCCACCCTCTCGGCAGAAGCAGGGACTGACCTGGCTGGAGATCGACCTCCAGATCGGGGCCTGCGGCCTCCCACCGCGGGATGAAGTCGGGGTCCCAGACGCGGAAGGATTCCTGGTACTCCCGCATCGGGGATGGAAACATCGGGCGCCAGAGCTGCCACCGCTTGCTGCCCGCGATCTGCACGATGACGGCCATCTGCTGGTCCCAGTGGTGGAGCAGCCCCTGACGGCCGGGCGGGGTCACGAAGGCGTGGGAGTAGTTGCTGTAGCCGGTCTCCCGCTGGATGTCACGGGAGACGTCCGCCAGGAAGGGGATCACTCGCTGAAGATTGCCGAGGCGGACCGTGTGACCGTCCTCGTACAGACGGCGCAGCTTCACCGGGTCGGTCCGGCCGGCCGTGCGATGGCGGTCGGGGTGCAGCGCCGTGCCGTCACTCACCACGGCGATCTCGTCGGCGGGCACGCACCCGGTGTCGATGTAGTGGTCGATGCTCTCCGCGGTGATCACACGGTCCAGCGTGCCGGCCTCGCGTTCGTACACACGCGGCTCGTCCGGCCAGGAGGCCAGCAGGTCGGTCACGCCCGTACCGGGCAGCAGGAGGCTGAGTGACACGGATATTTCCTCGCTTCACGTCACCGAAGGGGCAGGGAGGTCAGACGGGCGGGAGGGGGCACGGAAGGCCGGGGTGATGGTGGTTGAGGCAGCAGACCACCGAGAAGGAGATCAGGCTCTGGGACTTCGTGTAGTGCACCCAGCAGACGTCGACCCCTCGGGGGAGGCAGTCCATCGCGTACGCGATCTTGTGTTCGAGGGTGACGTAGGCGCGGCCGCCGTCGTCCCTCTCGGCGGGGGGATTCGCCTCGTACGTGCTCTTCAGCCACGTGACGGCACCCACCGCGCGGGTCCAGGTGCGCTCCGCCGCGGTCTGGCTCTGCCGCATCAGCCAGTGGCCGGTCATCAGGGGCGGCAGCGTCGAAGCGACGAACGCGCGGGCGTGTTCGGAGTTCAGTTCTGCACCCGGACGGCGTAGGGCCTCCTGGCCGTACGCGTCCCTGCTGCCCGTCCACGGACCGTATCCGTGCCAGTGTCCTGACCAGGTCATCTGCGCCCTTCGATAGGGGAGACGGGCCGGCCCGGAACATGTCCGGCCCGGCCCACCGCGTGGTGCTTCGTGCTCAGGAAGGGAGCCAGGTTAGAGCGTCAGGCCCCTCGTCCTGACCCACCCGGTGGCGAAGTCGTCGAGCTCGGCCTCCGTGAAGCGCAGCTCCTTGCCCGCGCCCTCGGGCTTGCTGTCACGGATGACGAAAGCAGCCTTCGCGCCGGGGATGCCGGCGAGGCTCACGCAGGTCTCGTTGGAACCGCCCGCGTTGCCGCCGCAGTAGGTGGCGAAGGCGTCGGCCGGCGGGATCGGCAGTGCGTAGAGGTTTCCGCTCATGGGAGAGTCCCTTCGGTGCTGATGTCGCGGAGATTCGGTCTCCGCACCGTCGTGCTCCTGGCCCCGCCCGGCTGCCGACCGTCCATGGAGACAGCCGGGCGGGAGTTTGCGGCCCGTACGTGGTGGGCCTGTTCGTGCGTACGCCGACGGCGTCACCGCTCGAACCACACCGCCGCGACGATCGACGAGCCGATGGCGACAAGGCAGACGACGTAGGAGATCTGCCGGGCGCGTTCACTCATCGGCCCGTGCGCCGATCCGGAACCGGCGGTACGGATCGACCCGGAACCGGCCGTACAGGAAGGGGCGGTCGGGGGGAGACCGCGAGTCCTGCACCGCCGGCCCTGCTCATGGCGGCGAGCTTCCGGAGCACCCGGGCCAGCGCCCGGACGTGGGAGTAGACCTCATGGGACAGGGCTTCCAGAGCCGGAGGGTTGTCGAGGAGATGGACGACCTCCAGGAGGAAGCCACGGTCAGCCCCACTCATACCTCCCGTTTCGGCCGGCAGATCGCGGACGAGGGCTGCCACCCTGCCGTGCAAGGAGACCACCGCACCGTCGAGATCCGCGCGGGTGGTCGTACCGAGCCGGAATGCGAGGACGCGCCGTACCTCGTGCTCCATCTCCGTCTTCCCGCCTGCGCCTACCGCCTCGGGGCGGCCTGCCCCGGGAGTGCTGCTTGTCTTCATCACGTCGGTCACCAGGCATCTCCGCTCATGGCCGCTTTTGATCGCGTTCTGTGCAGAGACAACTGCGCGCCGTGCTCATCCCGGTACCGTTGGAGACAGGCGTAACCGTGAAAGTCATGAATTTCCGGGGAGTTGGTGTGCCCGTGGCACCTGGGAGCGACCGCAACTCAGGCCTTGAGAACCTTCTTGAACAGGCCGGATGGTCCAGGACGCAGCTCGCGAACGCCGTGAACCGCACGGCTGGTGAAGCGGGCATGGCGTTGAAATACGACCAGTCCGCCGTTTCGCACTGGCTGAGCGGGACGCAGCCGCGAGCACAGGTCCGGCCGGTGATCGTCGAAGTACTCGAACGGAAGCTCGGCCGTCCGGTGACCTGTGCCGAAGCAGGGTTGCGCTCGCCGAAGGCGGGCCCGGCGGCGGACTCCGAAGACACCGCAGACTCCCTCTTGGACCTCGGAAGGGCTGACATGGATCCTTCGCGGCGCGGAGTTCTCGCAGCAGGCCTGTACTCGGCCGCCCTTGCCGTTCCGCTCTTCGCGGGCGAGGCCTATGCCGAGGAACGGGAGCGCTCGGTCCGGCCGACCGGGCGCATCGGTGAAGCGGAGGTGGCGACCGTCCGCACGATGACGGACCGCATCGCGGACCTTCTCGATGAGCTCGGCGCCGGACACGCTCGTCCGATGGCTGCCGCGTTCCTCGTCAACACCGTCGCACTGTACCTGCGTGCTTCCGCCACCGGACCGGTCCGACGCGACATGCTCTCCGCCGCGTCCGACCTGACCTATCTCACCGGCTGGATGGCCATGTACGAGCGGGCTCACGGCCTCGGCCAGCAGTACTACGTGAAGGCGTTGCGCCTCGCCCGGGAAGCATCCGACCACGTCACGTACTGCCGGACGCTGCGCGGCATGAGCCTCCAGGCATCCAGCCTGCGCTACGGCCGGAAGGCTCTGGAGCTGGCCGACTCGGCGGCTGAGGCGGCACCTGACGCCGGCCCTCGCCTGGTGGCCTTCCTCCGCGGGCAGCAGGCCCATGCCTCCTCGATGGTCGGTGACCGCCACCAGGCTTTCGGGAGGCTGCGCGAGGCTGAGGCGGCGCTTTCCAAGGCCGATTCCCGGCGGGAGTCGATCGGCGGTTACGACCAGGCCGCCTACCAGTTCCACGTGGCCCACGTCCTGTACGAGACACGTGACCTGCCGGGCTCCATCGCGGCCTTGAAGACCTCGCTCCGCGCGCAGCCCAAGCAGGAGAGGCAGGGGCGACTCCACGCCAACGCGGTGATGGCGCAGCGGCAGTTCGAGTTCGGCCACATCGAGGAGGCCTGCACCACGTGGGGCACGTTCCTCGACGACTACGTGGGGCTTTCCTCGGCGCGCGGCGACGAGCACTTCACGACCATGCGCAAGCGCATCGCGCCTTACGGAAAGCTCCGGGTGGCGCGTGAGCTTCAGGAGCGGTCGCGGCAGGTCGCTGGGCTGAAGGGGTAGCTCTCTCCTGTCGACCGGAGGTTCTGTTGGGGCAGATGGACCGCCTGCTGGGCGTCGTCGGCATGGATACCGTCCGGCTGGGGATCGTTCCGTTCAGCGCCGCTCTGCGTCTTCCTCCTGCCGACGCTTTCTGGGTCGTCGGTGAGCAGTTGGTGATCCCGGAAGACCGGCACGCGGAACTCTGGCTGGATGACTCCGATACCGTCGCTCTGTACCGGCGTGTCTGGGAATCCCCTCACGAGTGCGCCGTGTTCGGCGCCGAGGGGCAGCACGTCATCGCTCGGGCCGGACAGGCAGGTGTCGCGTAGGGGATGCCCAGGGGAGTGCGCCCTCAGCGGAGACGCCCGTCCTGAAGGGCCGACACGAACGATGCCCACGAGCCCGGCTGGAAGAGCAGAGAGCCCGCCTCCGTCGCTTTTGAGTCGCGTATCGCAGTCGAGTTGCTGAGGTGGGCGGCCTCTACGCACTCAGTGGCATTGCCGCCGCTGTGGGAGGACTTGAACCAGCTCCGGGTTTCGCTGGACGAGGTGGTAGGCATTCTTCAGATCTCCTTGCAGATACGTTCGATCACTGCTGATGACGCAGCCATGTCCAACGCTTGTGCGCGCAGGTAGTCGAACGCGAGCCGGTACCGGTCGAGTTCGTGATTCTTCTCCATGAACACGGAGCCGACATGGAGATCTACGTAGACGACATCAAGGGAGGGTTCCACCCCGCCCAGGATGACGAAGCTTCCCAGAGCCGCCGCGTGCGCCCCTTTGGAGAACGGGAGGACCTGGAGAGTGATCCCCGGCGACTCGTTCGCTCTGAGGAGCTGGCCGAGCTGTTCTCGCATGATCGCGGGCGACCCGACTACTCGTCGGATGACCGACTCGTCCAGGATGGCCCAGAGGTGCGGAGGATGTTCACGGGCAAGGATCTCCTGGCGCTTCATGCGGATGTCGACGAGCCGCTCGACTTCCTCTGGCACCAAGCGCATCTCGTTGGCCTGCTGGATCGCGGTGCTGTATCCCCGCGTTTGCAAGAGCCCCGGCACGTACATGCAGGAGAAGTGGTCCTCGCGCACCGCCTCGTCTTCGAGCGTGAGGAGGAGGTTCATGTCGGCGGGGATGGTGTCGCTGAACGGCCCCCACCAGCCCTGCTGTTTCGCGTCCTTGGCGAGAGCTACGACCGTGCCTCGCTCGGCCTCCGTCGCGTCGTACTGCCGGCACAGGGCGTCGACGATGGGCCACTTCACGGGGCCCTCCTGGGTCTCGTACCGGCTGACGGTGGCTTTCGATACGCCCACGAGCCGCCCGGCTTCCTCAAGGGTCATGCCTTTGCTCGCTCGTAGCTTCCGCATCATCGCGCCGAGCTGACGGCGACGCGTGGTGGTCGTCCTGACGGGCATCGAAGGCTCTTTCCCTAGCTGCGCATTGCGGTCTGGGCGTGCAACAAGGCTAAAGCCAGGCGGGGTTATGCACGGTTGATTCACTCGATCGAGGAGCGTGAGAAGTTACACGGTGAGACTTCTCGCTGCCATACTCTCTCCATCGGAGCACTACGCAGCGTCGCCGTCCGGATGCGGTGAGCGCAGGTCCGCCATGGTGCGAGGGGAGAGTCGGCATGTGCTGTTGTGAGAGCAAGGAAGCATGTCCTCGGTATGTGGTGCCGTTCGAAGCGGCGCCGGCCCAGCTTTCCGAGCTGCGGCGGGCGGTGAGATCTCAGCTCGGATGCTGGGGCGCGTCAGCCGTCACGGAGGAGGCTGAACTCGTCGCGACCGAGCTGGGGGCCAACGTCATCAAGCATGTCGGCCGGGACGCTGCCGCCTCTCTCGTTCTTGAACTGAGGGAGGGACGAGTCAGGCTTGAGGTACACGACCGGAGCCGCGTCCTGCCGACGCCTTTGGCCGAGGCCTGCGTGGACAGCGATGAGTGCGGCAGAGGCCTGCACCTCATCGCCGCGATGGCGCACGACTGGGGCTCGGCCCGTACGGCGACCGGGAAAGTCATCTGGTGTGAGCTCTCCTTGAAACCGGCAGAGTGCACGGGCCGCATAGGGCGTGCGGCCGCGGTGCTGTCGGCGTACCGCCAGCCCGGCGGCACGCCGAGACTCGACCCCGCTGCGCTTGACGAGACGGTCACCGACGTCATCACCGACCTGCTCCACTGGCTTGCTGTCCAGGGAGGAGACCCGGACGGCGCCCTTGGCCGCGCTCAGATGCACTACGAAGCCGAGGCGGCCTGACACGAAGGGAAGTCAGGACAGTTCTTACTGAGCCGCTGCGGCGAGCAGGAGGCCGGCGTCCGCGTACTGCTCGCTGTTGTGAAGTGCGGACGCGATATTGAGTACTGCCTGTGCGTCGCGCCGGGCCGCGTTCGTGATCACTTGGTCTGCTGCTTCCTCCAGGCCAACCGCTCGGCATTGAGCGACGAAGGCCTGGACACCGCGGGCAGAAAGCGTGGTCGCGGCACTCCACATCATGATGTCGGCGTCCCTCGACCGGCCGGTAGCCAGGTTCTCGGCGAGCGTTCTGATCTCAGGCCAGGCAGCATCAGCAGGTGTGGTGAGGTGCCGGTCCCCCTCTCGGAGGGGGACCGGCACCTCTTCTCGTGCCGGTGCCCGCGGAATGCCGCGGTGCCGAGTCGAAATCCGGACGCGAAGTCGGCGCGGTCGGCGGCGAACGTGCTTGGGGGCCGGCGAACTCGCTGCCGTCGGCTGGGGCTCAGGGGTGACGGCAGTGGCTTCGGGTGAACCGGCAGAGCAGCAGTCGCAGTGCTTCACCAGGGCTTTGGCGCGGAGTTCCAGCAGCAAGGGCAACGAGCAGGGCATAGGCCTCGATGCCGTGGCCGCCTCGTCGCGGAGGATCTTGTAGAGCTTCTTGACGTGCTCGGCTTCGGGGATCCGGCCGCCGTTGAAGTGGTTCGAGAGCGATGTCGGAGCCAGGTACACGTCCTGAGCGATCTGCGCCTGTGTCCGGTCGCTGACCTCGCGTAGCTTTCGCAGCTGCAGAACGAAAGCACGTTGAGCGAGAGGAACCGAGCTGGGCAGCTCTTTCCACTTCTGGGTTCTCTTCGGCAACCTCTGCTCCTCAAGGGGTGCGAGCCGGGTCAGCAGTACAGGTCACTGCGATTCTCCGTGTCAGGACGTAACCGGGGAAGTGCAGCGGGTTTTCCGTCTGCCCTCGAAACCTCGTCAGGGCTGGCGCTTGGGAGCCCCCAACGACAAGGGTGTTTCCCATGAAGACCGTCGCGGACAACCGCTGCGGCCTTGATGCCTGCTGAGTACCTGAAGTCTGAAGCGAGGAGACCCGGATGACCCTGCCGTCGTGGACGGACGCCAAGTTCGGCACCATGAAGCGCGCAGCCTTGTGGCTGGTCACTGTCGTAGGCGAGGGCAACGTCTTCACGAAGGAAGACGTAAAGGGGGCGTTTCCGGGTGTGAGCCAGGCAGACCGCCGGGTGCGCGACCTTCGCGACCACGGCTGGCAGATCGACACCAACCGTGAGGATGCGGCCCTGGGGCAGCACGAGCAGCGCTTCGTGAAGCAGGGGCTGCCGGTCTGGGAACCCGGCAAGGCGACGAAGTCCGGGGCCTCCATCACACAGACGCAGCGCCGGGACGTCCTGGCACGTGACGGGCACCTGTGCCGGTCCTGCGGAATCGCTCCCGGAGAAACGTACGCCGGCAGCTACGAAGCCGCGCAGCTGGACATCGCCCGGCGGACTGTGAAGCAGCCGGCCGGCGGCGAGCTGGTCGAGCTGGTCGCGGAATGCAACCGGTGCCGTGTCGGCGGCCGTGGGCAGGCAGCCGATCTGAGTGTGATTCTCGGCCGGGCGGGCCGCCTCGGATCGCTGGAGCGCAGCCTTCTCCTGCGCTGGATCGACCAGGACAAGCGCGAGTTCAGCGCTGCTGAAGAGCTCTGGGCCGCCTACCGGACGCTTCCGGCTGAATCGCGGGCCAAGTTCCGTGAGGCTCTGTCCTAACCCCGCCCGTACGTGACGCATGGCGAATGACCGGTACTGCTGCGCTGGTTGGCCGCTGAGCCGCTTCCCTCCCCCCCCCAGCACTGAAGGAGAACTGACGATGAGCAAGGACTTCGGGCGCCCGCCTCTGGCCGCCGAGAACCAGGATCTGGTGGAGCGCCGCCTGAAGGAGCTCCAGGACGCCGGCGGCGTTCAGGAAACGCTCCGCATCGAATGGCGAGGCACGCCGATTCAGGTTGAAGTCATCGACATGCCGGTGAACTCGCTGTACTACAACCCGGGAACACACCGGATCCGTGCCCAGCGCACCCATGATCCTGCGCTTGACCGCGGTCTGGATGAGGACGCGTTCAGCGTCGAAAGCCAGGACTACCTCCACGATCTGCTCAGGGCGTTGCCCTCCGACCCGTCCAAGCGGGATCCGGACTTCGACGCTCTTATGGAGAGCCTTCGCGATTTCAAGCAGAACGACCCCGGCCTCATCACCCGGGACGGCATTCTCGTCAACGGCAACACCCGCCGGGCCGCGCTCAAGGACCTCGCTGAGCCCAGTATTCGTGTGGGGGTGCTCCCCGCATCTTGCACGTGGGACGACATCAACCGCGTCGAGCTCGCGCTTCAGCTCCGCAAGGACCACCGGCGGGACTACTCCTACATCAACCGTCTGCTGGCCATCGAAGAGCAGCTGAGCCTTGGCCGTACGTACGCCGACATCGCCCGGGAGTTCCGGACGACCGCGCGTGCCTGCGAGCAGGACCGGTGGATCCTCACGACGCTCAACGACCTGGTCGAGCGGAGCAGGACCGGCGGTGCGCAGCTGCGGCTGCTCGACTTCGAGGATCACCAGGAGAAGCTGAAGGAGCTTCACCGGCGATGGGTGAAGGAGTCGGCGTCCAGCCAGGAAAAGGCTGACCTGATGAAGGAGAGCCGGCTGACCGCGATCATTCTCGGATTCTCGAAGACTGATGTGCGGCTTATCGAACCGGACTTCAAATCGCGGTACCTCGACACCCGTCTCCCTGAGGCCGTCAGGTCTCAGGTGCCGGCCGCCGCCGCCGCGACCGTGGCGATCCCGGGGTTGAACCGTACGGTCCGCGCCGCTGATCCCAAGGTCGCTGAAGCGCGGGCGCTCACCGACTCCGTTCTCAGGGTGAAGGCGGTGGAGGCTGCGGGCGGAAATGCCTCGCTGGAACAGGTTGCCGAGGCTGCCAAGACCATCACGGCGGTGAAGGCAGCGGTTGAAGAGGCGCTGGAGCCTGCGGGAAAGGATGCCCGGGTCCGTAAGCGGAAGCAGGCGGCGCCTGACCGGATTGTGGATGCTTGCCACGATATCGATCAGTGCATTACCGACCTGGTTCTCTCCCGCGCGTCACGGAGCCTCGACGAGGAGATCTTCGACGAGGCGGTACTCAAGCTGCGGGACAGCCTGGGCAAGCTGGCAACGGAGGCGGCCCGCAGCATCAAGGAACCCGGGGACGGCGTCACCTGGCTGCTCGACGCCGCACGCAAGGAGGACGGGGCGTGACAGGCCAGGGAGAACCGTCTCTGCGGATCGCCTTCGACGTAACCCGCACGCGGGCAGTCCTCCGAGCTCAAGAGGGGCGCCAGTCTGATCTTGCCCAGCTGGCCGCCCGGTTCCCCGGCGGCGGGCAGCGGAGCCCGCTGTCCGCGGAAATCGAGCTTGAGGCGTTCCTTGTCGGCATCGGCGAACTCGGGACCTGGCCGTCGCCCGAGGACGTCGCGTGGGACGACGAACTCGCCCAGCTGGTCGGCGGGGTCCTGGATGACGCGGACGCAGCCCAGCGTCAGCTGGAGGGGGACGACGACGGTTCCCGCCAGACCGTCACCCAGGAGGACATCGCGGGGCTCCTCGGAGCCGAATGGGACGCGCCCCTCACGGACTTCCAGCAGCGTGACATCGCCCGGCTGCTGTCTCTCCGCCACGGAGCGAACTTCAGTGTGCCGGGGGCCGGCAAGACCCGGGTGGGCCTCGCGGTCTTCGCCGCGATGAGAGAGCGCGGAGAAGCCTTCAGGCTGCTTGTTGTGAGCCCTAAATCGGCCTATGAATCATGGGAGTTCGAGAACTCCGTCTGCTTCAAGGAGCCGCTCCGCTTCGGGGTGATGGGCAGCAGCCCCGATGCCACCGCGGAGATCATGGTGATCAACTATGAGCGGCTCGACCGTTCGCTGGCGGCGCTGGCCTCCTGGCTGCGAGCAGCGCCGTCCATGGTGATCCTGGACGAGGCACATCGCATGAAGCTGGGAACGCGGGGCATCTACGGTTCCGCCTGCATGGCGCTTGGCCCGCTGAGCAGACGCCGCCTCATCCTGACGGGTACGCCGGCGCCCAACGGCGCCCGGGACCTGGAGAACCTGCTCTCCTTCGTCTGGCCTGGGCACGGCCGCCGCGTCGTCACAGGTGCCGTGGCCGGCGGCGACCTGGCCTACGCGAGCCAAGTGCTGCGGCCGTTGTTCACCCGCACCACGAAATCGGAACTCAGGCTGCCGCCGTTCGACCCGAAGATCCGGTACGTCGACATGCCCAGCCTGCATCAGGAGATCTACGACGCACTAGTGGGGCGGTACTCAGCTCGCGCCGAGGCGGCTCGTGACGACTTCGACGTCCTGGGCAAGGCCATGCTGCGGCTTCTGATGGCGGCCACGAGCCCCGCGCTGCTCGCTGAGGGCACCAGCCGGTATGAACCGCTGACCTATCAGGTACCCCCGCTGGATGTCCCGCACGGGGACTCTCTCTACACCCTGATGAGAGACCTCCCCAGCTACGAGTTGTCCCCGAAGTACCAGGAGGCGCTCAGTATCGTCGCGGCCAACGCTGAGCAGGGGCGGAAGACGCTGGTCTGGACGACGTTCGTGCGCAGCCTCAGCACTATGGAGCGGATGTTCGCGGGTTACCAGCCTGCCGTGGTCCACGGAGGAACCCGCGACCGGGCGGAGGAGATCCGCCGCTTTCGTGAGGATCCTGACTGTTCGGTGCTGTTGTCCAACCCGGCAACCCTGGGCGAGGGAATCAGCCTTCACCATGTCTGCCACGACGCTGTATACGTGGACCGGGATTTCATGGCGGGGCGATTCCTGCAGAGCCTGGACCGTATTCACCGGCTCGGGCTCGCGCCAGGCACGGAAACCAACGTTACGGTGCTGGCTTCGCGCGGAACGGTGGACGAGGTCGTCGCTCTGCGCCTCGAACAGAAACTGGAGTTCATGGGCAGGATCCTTGATGACCCATCTGTCCAGCAGCTCGCTGATCTCCAGGAGGAGGCACCGGTCGCCGGGGGTATGGACATGGCGGACGTCCGAGCGCTGCTGAGGCATGTCGATGCCGTCGCTGCCCGGTGACGGCACCCGCGAGGCGGCACTGCGCTGGCTGAAATATCTGCGGATTGCCGACGTTCCCCGGGTACGCACGCTCTTCACCCATCACCCTCGCTATGCGGACCTCACTCCAGTCCAGTACGCCGAGGGTCTGGAATGGCTGCGCCGAACGGATCTGATCACCGCCGCAGACCGTCCGGTCGTAGACGTCGGGGAAGGCCTTCCGCTGAACATCACCCTTGGTCCCCACGTTTTATGGAATGCGGCTGATGACGAAAGGAGAAGAGCGATTGGCACAGCGGGGGAGAGATGCCTGCTCGCGCTTCTGCGAGAAGAGGGCCTGACGGCGGTGGAGCATGTTTCAGCGGTGTCAGACTCCTTTGGATACGACATCAGCGCCCTGACTCCGTCTGACGACCAGATACACCTTGAAGTGAAGGCGACGGCGGACCCGACCCGCCTCGTCGTCCACTTGACTCGTCATGAGAGCGAGGTGATGAGCGCTGATCCTGGATGGATCATGGTCGCTGTCCTTGTAGGCAAGCACGGGGATGCGCTCAGCCTCGCCACCGTCAGCCGGGCGTGGCTGCGCTCAGCGGTTCCGCATGACCGGTCACCTAGCGGCAGGTGGGAGTCAGCACGCCTGGCCGTACCGCCTCAGGCATTGAAGCCCGGCTTGATCATGGAAGGCGGGAAGAGTGTGCTGCCTGGCGGATCACTTGTCAGCCGTGGAGTCTGGGGCATGCAGGATCGCGAGGCGGTGGCGGTCTGACCAAGGGCCACAGCCAGGCTTCGGCCCACCGCTTCCGCCACAGGCGGCGGGAAGGCGTTGCCCACCTGGCGGTAGACGGAGGTCTTCTTCCCGGCGAATTGCCAGTCGTCTGGGAATCCCTGCAGCAAGGCCATGTGCCGAACGGTGAGCCGGACAGGCAGCGCCGCCCCCGGCTGCGGGGGTTCGTCGGCGACGCTGGATCCGCTCACTCCGAGCTGTGCCCATGCCTTTCTCGCGCGAGACGGCCCGAGGTCAGCGCCTCCATGTTTGCGCGATCCTCCACAGAGCGTTGGTGCGATGGTCATCGCACCGTCGGCCCACTGCCGGGCCAGTTCCCAGCCGGCGGATGCCATCGACTCGTAGAGGACGCTGCCCACCGCGGGCGCTGTCCCGGGGCTGCTGGTCGGGGTGGGCCAGCGGAATCGCCGGAACGCCTCCGGTCGCATGGCCACCAGGACGGCGCGGGGCCGCAACTGTGGAACTTCGTAGTCGCAGGCGCGCAGGAGCCGCCAGTCGGCTGTGTAGCCCAGGCGTGTCAGGACGCTGATCACTTCCGCGCGGTAGCCGGCGAACTTCGCCTGAAGGATGCCTTTGACGTTCTCCACCATCACAGCACTCGGGCGAAGCTCAGCGGCGAGCCGGAGCAGGTCGGGGAACAGGTCTCGTCCGTCCGCAGGTCCCAGCTGCTCACCCGCCAGAGAGAACGGCGGGCACGGCACTCCTCCTGCCAGCAGTCCGACCGCTTGGCCGTTCACGGCGAGGTCTTTCGCTGAGAGGTCACGGACGTCGGATTGCGTGACGTTCCAGCCGGGTCGGTTCAGCCGGAGCGTCTGGACCGCGTCGGGGTCCAGTTCGACGAGAGCTGTGTGCTCGAAGCCCGCACGTTGTAGTCCCAGGGCCTGTCCACCCGCTCCGGCACAGATCTCGATGCAGCCGGCCGTGGCGGGCGGCAGACCCTGGCCCGCGGTCATGGTCATGTAGTTCCGATCTTTCGGGGGGCGAGCAGCGCTCTGTTCAGGTCGAGCTTGCCGCCACTTGCCGCGCGGCAAGTGGCGGCAAGGTAATCTCATCACTCGAAAGAGTCATGCTTCATTCGTGTGTTCGAACGTGCGGGGTGGGTATCTAGTGACATCTGATGGTCTGGACTGGCGTGACGGAGCACTTGGTACGAGGGTCCGGGTGGCCCTGTGGCTGCGAGACGAGGTCGGCGTCGGGAACAACTTCTCGAAAGCGGCGCTGCGTGCCGCGATCACTGGCGCAGAGCAGGTCGACCGCAGGATGCGTGATCTCCGGCCCGCCGGCTGGGTGATCAGGACGAATCTCGACAAGCCCAGTCTTCAGCCTGATCAGCTCTTCCTTGAGGCGATCGGAGCGCCGGTCTGGGAGAAGGAGCATCGGGCGGCCGGGCTGCGCCAGATCAGTGCGAAGACAAGACGGCTCGTTCTTGAGCGGGACCTGCACCGGTGCCGTCGCTGCGGGGTCGGTGCGGCCGAGGCCTATCCGGGCGAACCGGGTTCCGCGGCCCGGCTCACGCTCGGGCATGTGAATCCGCATGCTTCGGGAAGCTCCGCAGGGGCTGAGGATCTCCTCACCGAGTGCGCCCGGTGTAACGAGCTGGTCAAGAACCTGACTGGCGTGCAGATGGATTCCGGCCAGGTGTGGACCCGGATCAAGGCGCTGCCGCTTGCCCAGAAGCGCGAACTGCTGGAGTGGATGGGCGCTGATGTCAGGCCCCTGCGGCCTGTGGACCGTGCCTGGGGTATGTACAGGCAGCTGCCTGCCGTGCTCAGGGATGAGATGAAGAACGACCTGCGGGACCTGATGGACAGCTGAACGGGTCGGAGGGGGCGGGGCTCGTCTGCGGGGGCCCCTGGTGTCACTGGCGGATGCGACACTTGCGTGTCTGTATCAGTCGCACCAGGAGGCGCCCCGTGGCCCCTAAAGATCGTCCGCTGACCTCTATCGAGATCTGCGCAGGGGCTGGCGGCCAGGCCATCGGCCTCCACCAGGCAGGCTTCAAGCATCTCGCGCTCGTGGAGATCGACAAGCATGCTGTGGAGACGCTGGAATGGAACATTGGGCACCGGCAGAACTGGAGCTGGGAGCGGCAATACTGCGATGTCATTTCTGATGACGTCAATAATTTCCGTCCCATCCCGTCGGAGGAATATTCTGACTCTGGTCTGAATAAGCCGGTTAAGTTCCTTGGGCGGAATCTACGGCGCGGTGACCTTGATCTCCTTGCGGGAGGCGTGCCCTGCCCTCCCTTCTCGCATGCTGGGAAGCAACTAGGGAAGGATGATGAGAGGGATCTCTTCCCCCGGATGCTGGAACTGGTTGACGAGCTGCACCCTAAAGCGGTGATGATTGAAAACGTCCGTGGGATCAAGGACGCAAAATTTGTGGACTACCGGACTTATATTGAGGCGCGTCTTGCGGGTGGCCGGGCGAAGAGGCCGGAGACAGGGCTTGAGGAAGATTTCGCTGGCATGGGATACGAAATCTGCGAGTGGGAAGTCCTGGAAGCTAGTGATTTCGGCGTACCTCAATTGCGTCCGCGGGCGGTTCTTGTAGCCATTCGCGCAGATGTGCTCGGCGATATTAAATTCGTCTGGCCTACTCCTGCTGGTGACGTGTGCAGCGTTTTTCGTGCTCTGGAGAAGAGTATGAGGGAGCGCTATGAGCCGTACATTTCGATGGGCGGCGACATTGGGAAGATCGCCAGTGATTCACTCGACCGATGGGTGAAAAAGGCTTCCGGTGCCGCCGGGAAGAAGAAAGACGGCGGTATCGCTCCCACGCTGGTCGGGGGATCGAAGAAGCACGGCGGGGCTGACCTCGGCCCCAGCAGGGCCAAGGCTGCCTGGGACACTCTCGGAGTCTCCGGCATGGGCGTGGCGAACAATCACGAACTAGGGGCGAAGAAGAAGAGCCAGGGGCGCGATCTGTTCGGAGAGGGCGGCCCCATGCTGACCGTGGAGCAGGCGGCAATCATTCAAGGGTTCCCGGCGGACTGGGAGTTCACGGGCGGAAAGACAGCCCAGTACCGACAGGTGGGAAACGCGTTCCCGCCTCCTGTCGCCGCCGCAGTAGGCAAGGCCATCGCGGATGTGCTGCGCGCTGCCGACGAGCGAGACACGATGAACGGTGCACCGCTGCGGAAGCCGCTACCCGGGCAGGTCGTTCCGGCGCTCGCGGACAGCACTGATGATCGACAGGGCGCAGGCGTCTGAGCTCTGGTGCTCCCAGAATCGCAGGACGAGCCAGCCGGCAGCGGAGAGCCGTTCGTCGGTGTCCCGGTCACGGGCGACGTTTCTGGCTACTTTCTCTGACCAGTAGCCCGGGTTGGTCTTTGGGGAAACGTAGTGCTCCGGGCAGCCGTGCCAGTAGCAGCCATCGATGAATACGGCCACCTTCGCCGGACGGAAGACCATGTCAGCGGTCCGGCGAAGGTCAGGCAAAGGCCTTGCGGCCACCCGGTAGCGCAGACCATTCGCGTGAACGAGCCTGCGGATCAGACGTTCTGGCTTCGTGTCCCTGCTCTGGATCGCCTGCATGTTCCGCCGCCGTGCGGCCGACGATGCCCATGAACCCGATGGAGGGATCCATTCATCTGGCTGGGGCAACACGGCTCGCTCCTTACCGGTTCGCCTGGGCTGCGGGGCCTGGGATCTGATCTCGGCTATCTCACGGTGTTGATGACAGCCTCGCCCGGGTGGGATGAATCGATGGCCCGGAACCGGACTCCGGTCACCCGCTCGCCCATAGAGCCGGCGGCAGGGATCAAGGCGGCTGCTAGTACCACCTTGGCCGGATCGATGGCTCCTTGCATCACCAGGTTCGCCGGGGCTCCGAGTGAGGGGTCCACCGTGGGGTAGAGGAGCAGCGCTCCTCGTCGCGGCTGGTGGAACTCGGTAGCGAACGGGTCGTCGTGACAGAGCGGCCGACGGCCGGCGATCCGTTCAGCGGACTGACGGTGAGAGCCACCGGAGATGCGGTTGAACACCCCCAGCGCGTTGCGCTTGCGCTGTACGAGAGTGAGCGGCTCGGTACCAGGCATCTCCGCCCGGACACTGGTGACGCCGGACGTCTGGGGAAGGATCAGGACCCAGTCGTCCGTTGCGCAGCCAGCGTCGCTGGCATCGCTCAGGTATTCCAGGTGCGGGGCGAGCAGATCGGGCCGGCCCCAGGCCAGTTCCCGCATGATGCCGAGCAATCGGCTGTGGCTGAGCACGGCCGTCCTGGCCGGATAGCGGATGTAGCTGCCCTGGTCTCCGTCGGGCAGGGTGACGAACACCTGGGGGTCAGGATCCAGTGACGCCAGCACCGGCCGCCACACCTCCGCGTTGTGGCGAAGGTCCGCCGGGGCCGTCGGGTACGCCGTCGGTTCGACCCATTCGCCCGGGGAGCGGATCTCCACCAGTTCCGCGTTGAACATCTTGTTGCGGGCGGACGGCTTCAGCCAGGAGAGGTGCTGGGAGACCAGGGGCGGGATCTGGGCCGGGGTCACCTGGGGTTTGCCGTCGATGAGGGTGGCGTAGCGGGTGAGCTGGGCGCGGAACGTCTCCTCGTCGCGGCAGATCGCCTCGAAGGCTTCGTACAGGTCGACCGTCCTGGTCCTGCCCGCGGGCTCCGCGCGGCCGATGTAGAGGCGTACCAGGTCGCGGTAGCCGGGGCGGAAGCCGAACCAGCGGCCCATCTGCATCAGGGTGTCGGCCTGCTGGGTCCTGCGGCGGTAGTACGTCACCGTCAGGCCCTCGACCGTGAAGCCGCGGGAGAGCTTCGTGCCGCCGACGAGGATCTTCCACACGTTGGGGGTCCGGTCGAAGTCCAGGTCGGGCTGGTCGTAGTCGCGTTCGGTGTCGCCGTTGACGACGAGCACCGGCGTTCCGCCCGAGTTGATCAGCTGGCGGGCGCGGGAGACATGCGGCCTCAGTTCCTCGTACGAAGCGGGCGTGGGCAGCCCGTCGTCGGCGAAGGGCTGGAAGTCGGAGGCGAAGAGAGCCGCCAGGCGGGCATGGCCCTCCTGGCTCGTATAGGCGGCCTGGTGCCATATGGAGCTGATCCGCAGGGCGAGGTCCGCGTGCTCGGCCATGCGCACGGACTCGTGGACGAGCATCGTGTGGTGCCGGAAGTGGCTCTCGGGGACGCCGTGGGCCGCGCGGTACAGCTTCAGCGCGCCGGTGAGGACGAAGGCGTCGAGGGCCTCCGAGAGCCGGTCGCCGTGGGCGTCGTCGTAGATGCCTCGTACGTGCGCCCGCTCGGCGCTTCCGACGGCCGACTCGTCGGTGCGGTCCAGGTCGTGGAAGTCCTGGACGCCCATGTAACCGGTCGGGCGCGGCAGGGAGATGAGGAAGTCGCGCGGGAAGATGTCGTCGCCGTCGCCCGGGTCGACGAAGACGTTGGCGAAGGGCGTCGCGGTGTATCCGACGTACTGGGCGCGGGGGAGGAGTCCGAGCAGCTGGGAGATCTGGCCGTTGATCGCCGTCCGGGTGACCTTGCCCTCCTCCCACTTCTTCGGGTCCGTCGTGTTGACGGACGCCTGGTCCGACTCGTCGTCGATGATCAGCGTCGGGATCTCGGAGAGCAGCGGGCCGATCTTCTTGAGGTCCTTGATGAGCTTGCTCAGGACGGACTTGTTCTTCTTCACCACCATCACGCGGGCGGCGGCGCGGTGGAGGTTGTCCGGCGCGTACAGCGGCTGGGTGCGTACCTGCTTGTCGAACTCGAGGGCGCGGATTCCGGTGGCCAGACTCTTGTAGTCGTCGTCCCGGGTGGTGAGGCGCTCGATGTCGAAGGCTCCGAGCGCGGACGGGCGGCCGTGGTGGCTCACGAACTTCTCCGGCCAGTCCTCGTCGTCCTGGTAGTCGACGCCGGTCAGGGCCTCCGGATCGGAGGGGTCCGCGCCGCGCAGGATGTTCTCCTGGCCGATCAGCTCCATGTCCAGGCGGCGCTGGGTCTGCCCGCGCAGCAGGTTCAGTGTGCCGCCGAGGACGATCACGAGGCGGTAGCCGGCGTCGACGGCCTTGGCCGTGACGCCCGTGAAGTTGGCGGTCTTGCCGGACTGGACGTATCCGACGACGAGTCCCCGGGCGCCGTAGGCGTCGGGGCGCGTCGGGTCCGCGAGCCGCTCGACCACGGCGTGGCTCGCCTCGTCGAGTCCGGCCACCGCGGCGTCCGACCAGCCCTTGCGGCGCAGGAGTTGTTCGTACGAGGTCCAGTAGAAGGACCGGACCGCGGCCGTGTCGCGGGAGTACCACGACGTCGGGGTGGTGCTGATGATCGTGGGCCCGGGCTCCTTGAAGACCGGGACCGCGTGATCCAGCGCCTTGCGCAGGTCGTCGTCGAAGCCGAGGCGGTCGTACGCGTCGGCACGCCGCTCGTCCGTACGGGACGGGGCCGTCGACCAGTCCGCCTGCTCCGCCAGATCCCAGCCGGTCAGCGTCCGGTGCCACAGCGCGGTCAGCTCGTCGCCGGGGCCCGCGCCGGCGACGCGGTCCCGGAAGCGGCCCTGCTGCGTGTCGGCCGGTTCGTCGTCCTCGGAGAGGGCGAAGGCCAGCTTGGCGAAGTTCCTGGGCCCGCGGCGCATCGCGGCGAGGACGTCTCCGTGGAGATGGAGCAGGTGGTCGGTCATGTGGCGGATCTCTTCCTCGACGGTGTACGGGGCGGCTCGGACGGAACGGTCAGCGTGCGAGTTCGCAGCGCGCGGCCGTCACCAGGACGCTGTTCCACAGGGCGATGTTGTCGAGGTGGGTGGCCCGGACCCGTTCCTTCTGGAAGATCTCGTTGACCATGAGATAGAGCATGCTCTTCACGACCGGGGCGTCGTTCAGGCCGCCTCGGCGCCCGCCGTTGAAGACCTGGCGGTACTCCCTGTTGAGCTTCACCACCCGTTCCTCGCGGTCGAGTTCGAAGAACAGGTCGGAGTGCAGGCTGTCCCAGCGGAACGTGATCGGGTCCTCGCCCTCCAGCTCGGGCAGTTCGTCGCGCAGCGTCCGCTTCAGCCGTGGGTCGAGGCCCTTGCCGGCGGGGAGGACCGCCTTGCGCTGGGGCTCGGTGGCGCGCCGGGCCGCTTCCCGGTACGTGGCCTCCGCTTCCTTGACGTAGGCCGCGAAGTCGTTCCCCGCGCCGTCCGTCGCCTGTTCCAGGCCGCGGGCGAACGCCGGGGTGACCGTCACGCCGTCCTTCTTGACCGTGAGGCTGAAGACGTCGTTCGCCTCGGCCGGCAGATCGACGGCGACGCGGGCGAGGGCGAGGTGCCCCTCGGGGCTGCGGGTGTTGTTCCAGCCGCCCGCCTGGACGAGCCGGTCGTTGCGGTAGATGTAGAACCCCTGGCGTTCGGCGAGCGGGCCGATGCCCCGGAAGCTCACCAGCGGGGACTTCGGCTGCCAGATGTGGGCGGTCAGCGCGACCTCGCCGACACCCTCCACGGGGGCGGTGTAGGTGCGCGGGTAGCCGGGCCGGCCGGAGACCCGGTAGCCGAACGGGTCGATCGGCTCGACGCCTCGGTGATCGAGCTCCTCCCGTGTCGTCACGTCCTCGACGACGATGTCGACGTTGAAGTCGTCGCGGGCCAGGAAGCGGTGGAGGTGGAGACCGAGGTGGGTCTCCAGCTTCTCGATGGCGTCGTTCAGGAAACGGTCGGCCTGACCGGTGGTGATCGTCTCGAAGGCCCGGACCCGGTCCCAGCGGACGATCGTGCCGTGCCACTCGATCAGGCCGTCGTAGCGGTCGACGAGCGCCTGGCAGTAGCGGGGGTCCACGATGTCGCACGTGAAGTCGGCCTGCGCGCGGGCGGTCAGCCAGCGGCGGCCGGTCGAGGGACTGCGTTTGGTGCGGCTGATCACGGTGAGGGAGTCGGCGTGCGACAGCGAGGCCGCCTTGAGGCCGGCGCCGAAGTGACCGAGCGCGCTGTCCCCGTACTCCTGGCGTCCGCCGACCGTCATGGCGGTGTCGAGCGTCTCGTCGTTCATGCCGGAGCCGTCGTCCACCACGAGCAGCCCCACAAGCCGCTGATCGTCCCGGAGGAAGCTGACCACGACGTTACGGGCGCCCGCGTCGATGGAGTTGTCGACGAGGTCGGCGACGGCCGCCTCGAAGCCGTACCCCTGGTGCGTCAGCGACTCGACGTAACGGGCCGCGGGCGGCAGGCGCTTGCTCCCCGACGTCGGGATCTCGTACTGCCAGTCCGCGGAGGGCTGATAGGGCGGCATGAAGACTTCCTCGCACGCTGCGACGGGGCCCGTGTGGGGACGTCGGACCTGAGACGATTGTTGAAATGTGATCGTATGGGAAAGGCCGGACGTCCGGGAATCGTGGCGTGAACTGCCCTGGCCGACTGGCCGGATGTCAGCGGGTCCTCGGCCGATCCGGCCCGGAACCCCGCACCCGTCGTACGTGGTTCCGGGCCTCGGTGCCCGGCCGGAGCGCCGGAGGGTTCACCCTCCGTGGCACCCCCCATAAGCCTCCCCCGACCCGCACCAGCAAGTAGCCGTACGGGACGGCGGCCAGGGGATGGCGCGGCCGCGGGCGGCGAGGGTGGTGGCGTACTGGGGGAGCAGGCCCGGGTCGGCCGGGGACGCGGCTTCGGAGGCGGCGAACGCCTCGTACGAGGGGACCGTTCCCGTCACGATGCCCAGGTTCGGGGTGCCCGTCGCGTGGAGGTCGCGGAGCGCGGCCTCCAGGCGGGACAGGTGGGTCGGGCGGTCCACGTACTCCTCAGCCAACTCCGGGTACGCCGCCAGGAGTTCGTGGAGTTCCTGCTCGGGCCAGTGCAGTACCGCCACCGGGAACGGGCGGGAGAGGGCCGTGCGGTACGTGCCCAGCTCCGCGCGCAGGCGGGTGATCTCGGCCTTCAGCTCGACCGGGTCCGAGGAGCCCAGGGACCACAGGCGCTTGGGGTCGTGGAGTTCGTCCAGGGGGACCGGGGCCGTGTGCAGCTCGCCGGCCAGCTCGTCCCACGCGTCGTGGTCCAGGCCCATCAGCCTGCGCACCCGGTGGCGGCCGGTCAGCAGGGACTGGACGGTGTACGGGACGTCCTCGCCCGGGGCCAGCAGCAGGGTCAGCGCGGTCGAGAGGACGTCGTGCGCCGAATCCAGCTCGTCGTGCGCTTCCAGGGTCTCCGCGGCCACCTGCCACGGCGCCGCGTCCAGCGGGCCCGCGGTACGGATGCCGTCGATGATCGCGCGGGCCTCGGCCTCGTGGCCGTACTCCCAGAGGTTGGCCGCTTTGAGGGCCTTGATCAGGTGCGGGTTGTCGACGCTGGACTCGGGGGCGCCGAGCAGATCGTCGTAGAGCGTGCTCGCGCGGGCGCGGTCCCCCGCGAGTTCCAGATGGGCCGCGGCCTGGAGGATCAGCGGTTCCTGGTCCTCGGGGTACTGCGCCGCGGTGCGGAGCAGGCGCTCGGCTTCGGTGGTGTGGTCGGCAGGCGTGTCGGGGCGCATGGACCACACGGTACTGCCGGACGGCGGCGGCGGGGAGGAGAGGTAGGGAGAAGAGGTGGGGGGTGAGAAACGGGAGAAGTCTGGAGAGTTGTGAGGTTTGCCCCTACCGTGCGCGCCGTGCGGGAGGGCTACGACGAAGCGGGAGGGGGACGTCGATGTGGGGACGAGGAGCCGCGGGGGGACGCCGGGTTCTGTCGGCCGTGCGAAGACGCGAGGGTGGCGGTGGGTGGCCCCGGCTCCTCGCCCGGGGGCTGTGGGTGTCGGCCGAACTCGTCGTGACCCTCGGTGTCGTACTGCTCCTCCTCGTCGCCCATCAGCTGTGGTGGACCAACCGCGAGGCCCGCGCCGACGCAGGGCGCACCGTTCAGCGCCTCCAGCGGGAGTGGGACGAGCCGGTTCCGGGGGACAGCGGCGGTGGCGGTGGCGGTGTGCGGGAGGGGAGTCCCCGTCCTTCACTCTCCGGAGGCGGGGCCGAGGCCCGGCCCGCCGCCCCGGCGGCTCCCGATGCCACTGACCCCGCCCGTACCCGTACACGTAACGCACCCCGCTGGGACCAGGCGTACGCCGTGCTGCGCATCCCCCGGATCGGGCTCACCGCCCCCGTCGCCGAGGGCACCAGCAAGGGCGGGGTGCTCGACCGGGGGTACGTCGGGCACTACGCCCGTACCGCGCAGGCCGGGCAGGCCGGGAACTTCGCGCTCGCCGGGCACCGCAACACCCACGGCGAGCCCTTCCGGCGCATCGACCGGCTGCGCAGCGGTGACCGGATCACCGTCGAGACCCGGGACGCCGTCTACACGTACACCGTCGGCAAACGCCTTGCGCGGACCGCCCCTTCGGACAGCGGGGTCATCGCGCCCGTGCCGCGCAGCAACATCACGACCTCCGTCGGCTACAGCGCGCCCGGCTACTACCTGACCCTGACCACCTGCACCCCCGAGTTCAGCTCCCGCTACCGGCTCGTCGTCTGGGGGAAGCTGACCTCGATGCGCCCACGGTGACGGACGCCGCCTCCTCCCCGGCCGCCCGGGGCGTATCCGATCATCGTGTATAACGAAGGAGTGCCGTTCACTTCGATGAACGGTGCGCACGAACGGTACGAGGCATGAACGGTACGAGGGGCGGGGAGGTGCACACCGTGCGGGACGCCAACGCCCTGCGCCGCGCCTTCGCCCGGCTCCTCCGGCCCGCCGGACTCCTCGTCCTCTTCCTCACCGAGGTCCTCCTCGCCGAGGGCGGCGGCCTCTCCGCCGCGGTCGCGCTCGCCGCCACCGCGGCCGTCGGCTCCGCACTCCTCGCCTGCTCCGTCATCAGCGCCCGCTGCGCGTCCCCGGTGCCCCGCACCCGGGTCCGTACGGCGATCAGGGACCGGGAGCAACGCACCGCGTTCCTCCCGCAACGCGACCCCGACGCCCGGGGCCGCACCAGGCCCCGAGCACCCGGGCACGCCCTCCTGACGGCCGCCGCGTAGGGAACTCCCGCACACCTGGTACCGCACTTCCTGGTACCGCACTCCTGGTACTTCGTACCTTGTGCTTCGTACCCGTACCGCACACCTCGTACCTCGTACGTGCGGTACGCCCCGCGCCGGTCGTCATGCCGAGTAACCACCGCGTACCTCCTCGCAGGTACCTCCCGGCACGACGAGACCCCCGGAGGGCTCACCCATGTCCGCCTTCATGTCCGCTTTCGCGAGCCTGGTCGCCTCCATCGCCGACCTGCTCGAACCGTTCTTCCGGACCGCGTCCACCGCCGCCGCGATCATCCTGTTCACGGCACTCGTCCGGCTCGCCGTCCACCCCCTGTCACGGGCCGCCGCACGCGGGCAGAAGGCCCGCACCCGACTCCAGCCGCAGATCGCCGAACTCCGCAGGAAGCACGGCAGGAACCCCGAGCGGATGCAGAAGGCGATCATGGATCTGCATGCCGCCGAGAAGGTGTCGCCGCTCTCCGGCTGCCTGCCGAGCCTGCTCCAGATGCCCGCGTTCTTCCTGCTCTACCACCTGTTCTCCAGCAGCTCCATCGGCGGCGAGCCCAACGAGCTGCTCAGCCACGACCTCCTCGGCGCACCGCTCGGCGGGCGCTGGCACGACGCGCTCGCGCACGGCGGGATGTTCGGCGGACAAGGGTGGGTCTATCCGGGGCTCTTCGCGATCGTCGCCGCCGTCGCCACGTTCTCCTACGGACGTACCAAGCGGCAGCTGGCCGCCAACCCGATGACGCCCGTCGCGGGACCGGACGGACAGGCCGTGCCCGGCATGGGCGCGATGACGAAGCTGATGCCGCTGCTGTCCTTCTTCACCCTGATCACCGTGGCCGTCGTCCCGCTGGCCGCCGCCCTGTACGTCGTCACCACGACCACCTGGACCGCGATCGAGCGGGCCTGGCTGTACCGCGACATGCCGGTCGGCGGCGGCGCCATGGCCACCGCGGCGTAGTCGGGGCGGCCGATGCGCCGGTCCAGTGTGTGAACGTGGTCTTGCGGAGTGTCCGCATCTCTTGGACGATCAGCCAAGTCCTCCGTCGGCCGCACCCCGCCGGAGGGCTCTCCACCTCGATCAAGAGGAGCTGGACCGTTGAAGCTGCTTCGAGTCGGTACGGCGGGTGCCGAGCGCCCCGCACTTCTCGACCGCGACGGGACTCTGCGTGATCTGTCGGGGATCGTCCCCGACATCGACGGTGAGCTGCTCGCCGACGCCTCCGCGCTCGCCCGGGTACGGGCGGCCGCCGAGGCGCCCGGTGTGCTGCCCGCCCTGGACGCGACGGGGCTGCGGGTCGGCCCGCCGCTCGGGCGCATCGGCAAGATCGTGTGCATCGGGCTGAACTACCACGACCACGCCGCCGAGACGGGTGCGGAGATCCCGGCGGAACCCATCCTGTTCTTCAAGGCCCCCGACACGGTCGTCGGGCCCGACGACACGGTCCTGGTGCCGCGTGGCAGCCGGAAGACCGACTGGGAGGTCGAGCTGGCCGTCGTCATCGGGCGCACCGCCCGCTACCTGGAGACGGCCGAGGAGGGCCTCGCCCACGTCGCCGGTTACGCCACCGCGCACGACGTGTCCGAGCGCGAGTTCCAGATCGAGCGCGGCGGCACCTGGGACAAGGGCAAGAACTGCGAGACGTTCAACCCGCTGGGCCCCTGGCTGGTCACCGCCGACGAGGTGCCCGACCCGCAGGCCCTGCCGCTGCGGCTCTGGGTCAACGGCGAGCTGAAGCAGAACGGCACCACGGCCGAGCAGATCTTCCCGGTCGGCGAGATCGTCCGCTACCTCAGCCACTTCATGACGCTCTACCCGGGCGACGTGATCAACACCGGTACGCCGGCCGGGGTCGCGATGGGGCAGCCCGAGCCGAAGCCGTACCTGAAGGCGGGCGATGTGGTGGAGCTGGAGGTGGAGGGGCTCGGCCGGCAGCGGCAGGAGCTGAAGGGGGCGTAGCGCCCGCCCGCCCGCCGACGGCGGGGGTGGGGCTGGAGCTGGGCCGGGGCGGGGCACCACGTGGGTACGTGATGCCTGTCTCCTGACGTACGTTATGTGACGCCTCGCGCCTCCTGACGTGCGTGATGCGATGCCCCGTGCCCCCTGGCATGCGTTATGTGACGCCTCGCGCCCTGACCTGCGCTGCGTGACGCCCCGCCCCGCCCCCTCATCTGCGTACGGAGTCTCAGGCCCCCGTCGTCGCCGCGAACTGCTCCAGCGCCTCGACCACCATCGCGTGGTCCTCGGCCTGCGGCAGCCCGGACACCGTGACCGTGCCGATCACGCCCGCGCCCTTCACCGAGATCGGGAACGAACCGCCGTGCGCCGCGTACGTGTCCGGGTCCAGGCGCGAGGACTCCTCGAACGTCGTGCCCTTCGCCCGGAACCGGGTACCGACCAGATACGAGCTCTCGCCGTACCGCTCGACGACCTTGCGCTTGCGGTCGATCCACGCGTCGTTGTCCGCACTCGAACCCGGCAGCGCCGCGTGGAACAGCTGCTGCGGGCCGCGCCGGATGTCGATCGCGACCGGTGCGTGCCGCTCCCGGGCCAGCGCGACCAGCAGGCTGCCGAGCACGAACGCGTCGTCGTGGCCGAAGTGCGGAAGGGTGAGCCGGCGCTCCTGCGCGATCAGCTCGGAGAGGGTGGGGGAGGTGATGCTCATGCGCGCTGCTCCTTCGCCCGCTGCTGTTCAGTCCGCTGCTCTTTCGCCTCCTGCTTCTTGGCCTGCTCCTCTTCGTCGTGGTGCGGGAGCAGGGTGACCGAGACGCCTTCGCGGGCCGAGCGGCGGGCGGCCTCCAGGACGTCCAGCGCGGCGGCCGCCTGGAGTGCGGTGACCGGGTTGTCGCCGGTGCCGCGCACCGCTGCGGCGACGGCGGCGTAGTACGCGGGGTAGTCGCCGGGGAGCGTACGGACCGGGGTGCCGCCACCGGTCAGCGGGGACTCGCCGGAACCGACGCGGCCCCACAGCTCCTCCGGCTCCTCGCCCCACGGCTCCCCGGCCGCCGGGCGCAGGCCCTCGCGCAGGGCCGCCTCCTGCGGGTCCAGGCCGTACTTCACATAGCCCGCCTTCGAGCCCAGCACCCGGAAGCGCGGGCCGAGCTGGGCCGTGGTGGCGCTGACGTACAGGTGCGAGCGGACCCCGTTGGCGTGGGTGACCGCGAGGAACGTGTCGTCGTCCGCCGCCGCGCCGGGACGCCGTACGTCGGACTCCGCGTACACCTGGACCGCCGGGCCGAACAGTGCCAGCGCCTGGTCGACGACATGGCTGCCCAGGTCGTACAGCAGGCCGCCGATCTCCTCCGGGTCGCCCGACTCGCGCCAGCCGCCCTTCGGCTGCGGCCGCCAGCGCTCGAAGCGGGACTCGAAGCGCTGCACCTCGCCCAGCCCGCCGTCGGCGATCAGCGCGGCGAGCGTGCGGAAGTCGCCGTCCCAGCGGCGGTTCTGGAAGACCGAGAGCAGCAGCCCGCGCTCCTCGGCGAGAGCGGCCAGCTCACGCGCCTCGGCGGCGGTCCCGGCCACCGGCTTGTCCACGACTGCCGGCAGCCCGGCCTTCAGCGCGGCCGTCGCCAGCGGGACGTGCGTCTTGTTCGGGGTGGCGATCACGACGAGGTCCAGCTCGCCGGCGCGCTCCCACAGCTCGTCCGGGGAGGCGGCGACGCGGACGTCGCCGAACGCGGCACGGGCCTCGGCCCGGCGCTCCTCGTTCGACGTGACGACCGTGTCGAGGACCAGGCCGTCGGTCGCGGAGACCAGCGGGGCGTGGAAGACGGAGCCGGCCAGGCCGTAGCCGACGAGGGCGACGCGGAGGGGGGCGTCGGTGGCGTTGGGGGTCATGCGTTCCACTTAAGCAACGCTGTTGCCGAAGTGCAAGCGACCGGCACAATGGTGCGGTGAACAGGAGTGAGCCGTGAACAGGAGCAGGACGAAGGCCCCCGCCGGGGTGAACCTCCCGGCGCTGCGCCACCACAACGCCACGCTGGTGCTGGACCTGCTGCGGGCGGCCGGGGCCGAGGGCATCAGCCGGCTGGAGCTGGCCGAGGGCACCGGCCTCACCCCGCAGGCCGTCAGCAAGATCACCGCCCGGCTGCGGGAGGACGGTCTTGCCGTCGGCGCGGGCCTGCGCCCCTCCACCGGCGGCAAGCCGCGCACGGTGCTGCGGCTGGTCCCCGACGCCCAGTTCGCCGTCGGACTGCACCTGGACCGCGACGGGCTCACCGCCGTCCTGGTCGACCTCGCGGGCCGGTCGGTCGCGGTCACCCACGCGCCGCTGGACCTCGGCGCTCCGGCGGACCGGGTCCTCGCGGCCGCGGCGGACGCCGTACGGGACCTGAGCGCGGCCGAACCGCACAAGCCGGTGCTGGGCCTTGGCGTCGCCGTCCCCGGCCCGCTCGACCACCGGGACGGCATCCTGCACCGGGTCACCGGATTCCCGCAGTGGGACGGCTACCCGCTGCGCGCCGCCCTGGCCGAGCGGACCGGGCTGCCGGTGGTCCTGGACAAGGACACCAACGCCGCCGCCCTCGCCCTGGCCCTGTCCCTCGACGAGCCGCGCGCGGACTTCGCCTACCTCCACCTCGGTACGGGGCTCGGCGCCGGCCTCGTCCTGGGCGGCGAGGTGCACCGGGGCGCGCGGACGGGCGCGGGCGAGTTCGGCCACCAGACCCTCCAGCTCGACGGCCCGCTCTGCGGGTGCGGCGGACGCGGCTGCATCGAGGCGCTGTGCCTGGCCGCCGAGGCGCGCGGCGACCGGGCGGAGGCCGCCCGGGTCCTGGGCACGGGCGCCGCCAACCTGGTCGGCCTGCTCGACATCGACCGGGTGGTCCTGGGGGGCCGGACGGTGGCCGCCGACGAGGACGCGTACGTACGGGGCGTCCGGGCCGTGATCGAGGAGCGGGCCGCGCGGGGCGGGGCGGGCGCGGGGGTGACCGTGACGATCGCCGGGGGCGGCGACCGGCCGGTCGCGGAGGGCGCGGCGCAACTGGTGCTCGCGCCGGTGTTCGGGAGGGTGGGGGAGCGGGGGTAGGAGAGGGAGGGGCAGGGCAGGAGGCAGGGCAGGCGAGGGGCCGGGCAGGGGCAGGGGCGCTTGCGGTGCGGGCCGGCCTGCCCGGCCGAGGTGGAGTGCAGTCGGGTGATCCTATGAATCAAGTCGGCATGTCGACTCTCTGAGTCCGCGCGCGCGTGATGGCGTCGGAGGCCACCACCGGAGGCCCCCGCCCCGGTCGTCCGCGAGCAGCGAAGGGTGACCCCTCATGCCCCCCACCTCCTGCGCACGGCTGTGTGACGCCCGTGTGCTCGCCGCCCTCGGGCTGGCCGCCGGGATCACGGTCCCCGCCGTGCTCCTGGGCGGCCCGCAGGCTGCTGCCGCCCTGCCGGGCGCGCCCGTTCCTGCCCCCGCCTTCTTAGCCGCCGTCGATGAGCAGCCCGCCTGCGGTGACCCGGACGCCAAGGAGTTCCCCATCGAGACCCGGATCCAGGACGCCCCGGACCGGTACGCCTCCGGCGGCGGCTACGGCACCTGGTTCCTCGACCTCACCAACACCACCGACACGTCCTGTCGGGCCCTGCACCCGGTCCTCGTCCTCGCCGACCGCGACCGCAGGCTGACGTCGGACCAGATCCAGCTGGAGTTCTCCGAGCCCGGCCGGCCCGGGACCGAACACCGGGTCACCTGGGAGAGCACCGACCGCGACGAGCAGATCGGCGTGTTCGGCGGCGAGGAGGGGGAGGAAGGCAAGGAGGGCGAGGAGGGCGATAAGGAGACGTCGAGCGGCACCGGCACAGGTGCCACCGGCTCCGACACGGGCGGCACCGGCTCCGACACCGGCACCGGCTCCAGCACTGGCACCGGCACCGGCTCCGGCACCGGCTCCGGCGAGGCCTTCCTCGGGTTCACCGTTCCCGCCGGAGAGACCGTCTCCGTACGCGTCCGGATGGCCTTCACCTCGGACACCGCCCCCGGCCCGGTCACCGCCCACGCCGTCGTCGTCCAGCGCCGTCACCAGAACCATGCCAAGGGCGGCGGGCGCGAGGACGGCGAGTGGGTGGGGGAGCCGGAGGAGTATCCCTTCGTGATCGTCGACGGCGCCACGGGCGGCAGCCACGAACCGGAACCCCCTCGGATGGAGGACCCCCGGGCGGAACATCCCGACCCGGAGCGCGCCGACCCGGGTACCGGCACCCGTGCGGAGCGGCCCGGCGATCCCGACGGCTCCGGTACGGACGCCGGCACGGGCCGGGACCTGTCCCCGGAGTACGAATCCAGCCCCGGGGAGGAGGGCGGGGGCCCGGACGGGGAGCACCCCGGGCGACTGCCCCGCGACGGCCTGGGCCGTCCCCTCCCCGAACTCGCCCGCACCGGACCGGCGTCGCTGCCCTGGACCGGGGCCGCCGCCGGGGCGCTGCTGCTCGGCGGGACCGCTCTTCTGGTGCACGCCCGCCGGACCCGCCGCACCACCGGCTGACAGGCGGCTGCCACCCCGCCGCCTCGCGGGTCCGGCGGCGGCCGGAGCCGTCCCGTACCGCCCGTTCACCCGCGTCTGCGACCATCGGGCCGTGGACTACCCGAACGGCCAGGCACCTGGCGCACCGATCCGCTCCGGCATCCCCGAGCACGGCCGTATCCCGAAGTACTACGCGGTCAAAGCCCTTATCGCGGTGCTGCTGGACGAGTTGGGCGAGGGCGGGCTCCTGCCCACCGAGCGGGAGCTCGCCCAGCGGCACGAGGTCTCGCGCGAGACCGTCCGCCAGGCCCTGCGCGAACTCCTCCTGGAAGGGCGGCTGCGCCGGCAGGGGCGCGGCACCGTCGTCGCCGGGCCCAAGCTGGAACAGCCGCTCTCGCTGGCCAGCTACACCGAAGGCGTCCGCCGCCAGGGCAGGCGGCCCGGCCGCCACCTCATCGGGCTGGACCGCTTCCCCTGCCCCGAGGCGCTCGCCGCCGAGATCGCGGTCGAGCGGGGCGAGCCGGTCTGGCACCTGGAGCGGGTGCTGCTCGCCGACGACGAACGCGTCGGCCTGGAGAGCACGTACGTCGGCGTCGCCCGCGTCCCGGGTCTGGACACGCGGTTCGACCCGGACTCCTCCTTCTACGCCTACCTCCGCGACCGCCTCGGGATCGCCTTCGGCGACGCCGACGAGCGGATCGAGACCGTCCTCGCGACCCCCCGCGAGGCCCTGCTCATCGGGACCCCGCCCGCCCTGCCGATGCTCCTGATCCACCGGCTCTCCCGGGACACCGACGGCAGGCCGCTGGAGCGCGTGCGGACCCTGTTCCGGGGCGACCGCTTCTCCTTCTCCGCCCATCTGCGAGGCGAGGGGCGGGACTGAGAGGGCCCGCTCCTCGCTCCGTCCCGTAACCTCTTTCGGTAACGAAAACATAACGGGTCTGGTCCAAACTTGCGGGGTCGTTCACCGTCCCGTCGGTGAACGGACGTGTGCGGGCCACCCGCCCCGAGGAGCGTGGCCGTCGTGAGAGTCATCGTCGTAGGAGCCGGCGTGGTGGGAACCATGCACGCCTGGCACGCAGTCAGCCGCGGCCACGAGGTCGTACAGATCGAGCGCGAGAGCGAGGCGCGCGGGGCATCGCTCCGCAATTTCGGACAGCTGTGGATCAGTGGGCGGGCCGGTGGCGAGGAGCTGGAAACCGCCCTGCGCGCCCGTGAGTTGTGGGAGGTCATCGGGGAGCGGGTGCCGGGACTCGGCTTCCGGGCCTGTGGTTCGCTCACCCCGCTGCGTACGGCACGCGAGGTCGCCGTCGCCGAGGCGGCGCTCGCCCGGCCCGACGCGGCGGCGCGCGGCTACAAGCTGCTCACCGCCGACGAGGCCCGTGCGCTCAACCCGGCCCTGCGCGGCGCGTTCACCGCCGCCCTGTGGTGCGAGCGGGACGCGGCGGTCGAACCCCGCACAGCCCAACTCGCCCTGAAGCAAGAGCTGCTGGCCTCCGGGCGGTACACCTACCTCGGCGGCCGTGAGGTGCGGGACGTCGTCGGGACCGCCTCGGTGCGCGACGACCACGGCGACGTCCACACCGGCGACGCCGTGATCCTCGCGACCGGCGCCTGGCTCGGCGGACTCGTCCGCGAACTCGCCGGGCCCGAGCTGCCCGTGTGCCGCGTCCGCCTCCAGATGATGCAGACCGACCCGCTCGGCGAACCCCTCACCACCTCCGTCGCCGACGCCGACAGCTTCCGCTACTACCCCGCCTACCGGGGCGACGCGCTCGACGCCCTCAACGCCGGACAGCCCCAGGACCCCGTCGCCGCCGAGCACCGCATGCAGCTCCTCATGGTGCAGCGCCGCGACGGCGGGCTGACCATCGGCGACACCCACGCGTACGAGCACCCCTTCGCCTTCGACACCGTCGAGGAGCCCTACGAGCACCTCACCCGGGTCGTCGAGGCCTTCCTCGGCCGCCCGCTGCCGCGCGTCCGCCACCGCTGGGCGGGCGTCTACGCCCAGTGCGCCGACACCTCACGCGTCGTCCACCGGCAGCAGGTGCGCGACGGGGTCTGGCTCGTCACCGGGCCCGGCGGGCGCGGCATGACGTGCTCGCCCGCCATCGCCGAAACGACCGCCGACCAACTGGGCTGGTGAACCACATGACATCTGCGACACCCACCACGGACCACCTCTTCGGGCTCGTCGTCCTCGACATGGCCGGGACCACCGTCGCCGACGGCGGCCTCGTCGAGCAGGCCTTCTCCGCAGCCGCCCAACGCCTCGGCGTACGCCCAGGATCCGACGAGCACGCCCGCCAACTCGCCTATGTACGCGCCACCATGGGCGAGTCCAAGATCTCCGTCTTCCGCCACCTCCTCGGTGCGGAGGACCAGGCCCGGCGCGCCAACATCGCCTTCGAGGAGGCGTACGGGGAACTCGTCGACGGCGGCCGCGTCGCCCCGGTCCCCGGCGCCCGCGAGGCCGTCGAACGGCTCACCGCCGAGGGTCGCACCGTCGTCCTGACCACCGGCTTCGCCCGCCCCACCCAGGACGCCATCCTCACCGCCCTCGGCTGGCAGGACCTCGTCCCGCTCACCCTCTGCCCCGCCGACGCGGGCGGCCGGGGGCGGCCCTTCCCGGACATGGTGCTGGCCGCCTTCCTGCGCACCGGGGCCGTGGACGACGTCCGGCGGACCGTGGTGGCCGGCGACACCTCGTACGACATGCTCAGCGGCGTACGCTCCGGCGCCGGGATCGTCGCCGGGGTCCTCACCGGCGCCCACGAGAAGGACCAGCTGACCCGGCACGGCGCGACCCACGTGCTCGGGTCCGTCGCCGAGCTCCCCGACCTCATCGCGCGGGCCGAGGCGTGAGCGCCCCGGCCCCCGCCACGCCCGGTGCGCTCGGCCCCGACCGGTCCACCCCCGCCGCCCCCAGCGGCATCCGCTTCGAGGGCGTCACCGTCGCGTACGGCCGGACCGTCGTCCTGGACCGGCTCGACCTCACCGTCGAACCCGGCGAGGTGATGGCCCTCCTCGGACCCTCCGGCTCCGGCAAGACCACCGCCCTGCGTGCCGTCGCCGGGTTCGTCCGGCCCGCAGCCGGACGGGTGTTCCTCGGCGGCCGGGACGTCACCGCCCTGCCCCCGCACCGGCGCGGCATCGGCATGGTCGTCCAGCAGTACGCCCTCTTCCCGCACCTCAAGGTCAAGGACAACGTGGCCTTCGGGCTCAAGGCCCACCGCACCCCGAAGGCCGAGATCCCCGGCCGGGTCACCGAGGCCCTCGAACTCGTCGGCATGGCCGCGTACGCCGGCCGGCACCCGCGCGAACTCTCCGGCGGCCAGCAGCAGCGCGTCGCCATCGCCCGCGCGCTCGCCATCCGCCCCGGCGTCCTGCTCCTGGACGAGCCGCTCTCCGCCCTCGACGCCCGGCTCCGCTCCGGCATGCTCACCGAACTGGCGCGTCTGCACCGCGAGTTGCCGGACATGTCGATCCTTTACGTCACCCACGACCAGGTCGAGGCCCTCACCCTCGCCGACCGGATCGCCGTCATGGACCGGGCCCGGCTCCAGGACTGCGGAACCCCCGAGGAGCTCTACCGCCGGCCCCGTACGGAGTTCACCGCCTCGTTCGTCGGCAACGCCAACCTCCTCCCCGTGACCGTCACGGGCGACGGCCGCGTCGGCCTCGGCGGCCACCCGCTCACCGTCCCCACCGACACCGCTGCCCCTGGTTCCACCGCCACCCTCTGTGTCCGGCCGCACCTGGTCGGCCTCGGCGACGGGCCCAACGCGCTCACCGGCAGCGTCACCGAGGTCCAGTGGCGCGGCTCCACCCACCGGCTCCACACCGACGTCGACGGCCACCGCGTCATGGCCGACCTCCGCGAACTGCGCGAGCCACCGGCCATCGGCGACCCCGTCACCCTGCACTTCGCGGCCGAGGACGCGGTGCTGCTCCCGGCGGGAGCAGCGGGAGCAGCGGGAGCGACGGGAGTGACAGGAGAGGTCGGAGCAGCGGGAGCGACGGAAGTGACAGGAGCGGCTGGAACGGCCGGAACGACAGGTACGACCGGAGCGGCGGAAGCGACAGGAGCGGCCGGAGCGGCGGGAACGGCCGAAACCGTGGGAGTCGGCCCATGAACACAGCCACCGGCACCTCCACCGGCACAGCCACCTCCACCGGCACCTCCGCCTTCGCCTCCACATCCACCGGCACCGCCGCCCCCACCGCGACCCGCACCCCCGCCCCTTCACCGACCCCCGCTCGGTCCCGCTCCCTCCCCACCTGGGTCTGGGCGCTGCCGCCCGTCGCCGTCCTCGCGCTCGCGTTCCTCTACCCGCTGGCCCTCGTCGTCCAGCAGTCCTTCACCCCCGACGAGGGCGGCGTCTCGCTCGACCCGTACGCCGACGTCTTCGCCTCCGCCGTCTTCCGCGACGCGCTCACCACCACCGTGTGGCTCGCCGTCGGTTCGACCGTGGGCTGCCTCGTCCTCGGCTTCGTCCTCGCGCTGGTCATCGCGTTCGTCCCGTTCCCCGGCGGGAAGGCGGTCGCCCGGTTCATCGACGTCTTCCTCTCCTTCCCGTCCTTCCTCATCACCCTGGCCCTGCTGTTCATCTACGGCTCGGTCGGGATGGCCAACGGCCTCTGGACCGACGTCACCGGGGCCGCCGACGGGCCCTTCCACTTCCTGACGACCCCCTGGGGCGTCCTGCTCGCCGAGATCACCTACTTCACTCCGTTCGTGATGCGCCCGCTGCTCGCCGCGTTCTCCCAGCTCGACACCGGACAGCTGGAGGCCGCCTCCTCACTCGGCGCCGGACCCGTCCGGATCATCAGGCAGGTGATCCTGCCCGAAGCGCTCCCGGCCCTCGCGGCGGGCGGCAGCCTCGTGCTGGTGATGTGCCTCAACGAGTTCGGGATCGTCCTGTTCACCGGGGCGAAGGGCGTCACGACGCTGCCGATGCTCGTCTACGGCAAGGCGATCCTGGAGTCGGACTACCCGGCCGCCTGCGTCGTCGCCGTCGTCAACATCGCGATCTCCGTGGGCCTCTACAGCCTCTACCGGGTGGTGAGCCGTCGTGCTGGTGCATAGCCGGGCCGGGAAGTGGGCCACCTGGGCCGTCTTCCTCCTCCTCTTCGTCCCGCTGTTCGCGGTGCCGCTGCTCGTCATTCTCGCCGCGTCCCTCGCCACCAACTGGTCCGGGGCCTTCCCCTCCGGGCCCACCGCCGAGCGCTACGCCGCCGCGACGAGCGGCGACTCCCTCCAGGCGCTCACCACCAGCCTGGTCACGGCCGTGGCCGCGAGCGTGCTGGCCCTCGTCCTCGGCGGCTGGGCGGCCCTCGCCGCCGCTTCTCTCCGCACGCGCGGAAAGCGGCTCCTGGACGCCCTGTTCATCCTGCCGGTCGCCGTGCCGTCGGTGGTCGTCGGCCTCGCGGTGCTGGTGGCCTACAGCCGGCCGCCCGTCCTGCTCAACGGGACGCCGTGGATCGTGATCCTCGCCCACACCGTCCTCGTCACCGCGTTCGCCTACCAGTCGGTCGCCGCCGCCGTCCGGCGCCTGGACCCGATGTACGAACAGGCCGCCGCCGGCCTCGGGGCGAGCCCCGCCCGGGTCCTGTGGCGGATCCGGCTGCCCCTCCTGCTGCCCTCGCTCACCTCGGCCGCCGGGCTCTGCTTCGCCCTGTCCATGGGGGAGTTGAGCGCCACGATGATGCTCTACCCGCCGGACTGGACCCCGCTGCCGGTGCAGATCTTCGCCGCCACCGACCGGGGCTCCCTCTTCACCGGCGCGGCCCTCGCCGTGGTCCTGATGACGACGACGCTCCTCGTCCTGGCCGCCGTCTCCCGCATCCGGACCCGCGCCTCCTACCGCTGATCCCGGACCCACCCCCGTACCCCGTCCGTCTTCGCCCTTCTGGAGAGACCCATGCGCAATCCCGCCCGTACGCTCGCGCTTCCCCTGGCCGTCCTCGCCGCCGTCACCCTCACCGCCTGCGGCGGCTCCTCCGCCGCGTCCGACGAGAAGTCCGTCACCGTCTACAGCGCCGACGGCCTCAAGGGCGAGAACGGCGACGGCTGGTACGACAAGATCTTCAAGGACTTCGAGAAGAAGACCGGCATCGAGGTGAAGTACGTGGAGGGCGGCTCCGGCGAGATGGTGCAGCGCGTCGCCCGCGAGAAGTCCAACACCCAGGCCGACGTGCTCGTCACCCTGCCGCCCTTCATCCAGCAGGCCGACGCCAAGGGCCTCCTCACGGCGTACGAGCCGGAGGGCGTCGACCAGGTCGACGGCGCCGACCGGGCATCCGACGGGAAGTGGACCTCCGTCGTCCGCAACTACTTCGGCTTCATCCACAACACGAAGGAGCTGAAGAACCCGCCGCGCACCTGGGAGGACCTGCTCGACCCCTCGTACAGGGAGAAGGTCCAGTACTCCACCCCCGGGGTCGCGGGCGACGGTACCGCCGTCCTCATCAAGGCGATGCACGACTTCGGCGGCCAGGAGCCGGCCATGGCGTACCTGAAGAAGCTCCAGACCAACAACGTCGGACCGTCCGCCTCCACCGGCAAGCTCGCCCCCAAGGTCGACAAGGGAGAACTCCTCGCCGCCAACGGGGACGTCCAGATGAACTTCGCCCAGTCCAAGGACATGCCCAACCTCGGCATCTGGTTCCCCGCGAAGGGCGACGGGAAGCCCACCAGTTTTGCTCTGCCGTACGCGGCCGGGCTCGTCGCGAAGGCCCCGCACAGCGAGAACGGCAAGAAGCTGCTCGACTTCATGCTCTCCGAGCAGGCCCAGCGCGACGTCAGCGCGGTCGGCGGGGGATTCGCCGCCCGCAAGGACATCAAGGCCACCGACGCCAACGCCGTCGAACTGGCCGGTCTGATGGACGGCGTGGAGATCTTCGAGCCCGACTGGGCGGACATCGGCGCCAACCTGGACACGTACATCGACGCCTGGAAGTCGGCCACCGGAAGCTGACCGGCCACCTTTCGGCCATGGATTCCTGCGAAGGTCTGGACTCGGCCCGGTTGTCTCGTCAAGGTAACGGGTCTGGTCCAGATGGAGTTCGCGTACAGCCCCACAGGAAGTTCGCGTACAGCCCCGAAGGAAGTTCGCGTACAGCCCCGTTCGACCCGCCCCCTCATCGGAGGATCACGTGTCCCGGTCCCTGTCCCGCCGCTCCGTGCTCGCCACCACCGCCGCAGCGGCCACGGCCGCCGCCGTCGGCCCCCTCGCCACCGCCACCGCCGCGTACGCCGCGCCCGCCCTCCCCGACGGCACCAGCAAGGACAAGGTGCTCGTCGTCGGCATGGACGGGCTGCGCCACGACGTCATCGCCGCCGCGAACGCCCCGCACCTCAAGTCGATGATGGCCAACGGCACGTACGGCACCTCGCTGCTGTACGCGAACCCGATGGCCGTCACCTCCTCCGGCCCCGGCTGGTCGACGATCTCCACCGGAGTCTGGCCCGACAAACACGGCGTCAGAGACAACTCCTTCGCCGGGAAGAACTACGCGGAGTACCCCGGCTTCCTCGCCCGCCTCGCCCAGGTCCGCCCCCAGCTCTCCACCTACGCCGCCGTCGACTGGAAGCCCCTGGACACCCAGGGCACGGTCACCCGGGGCGCCGACGCCAAGCTCGTCCTCGACGGCGACGCCGACGGCTACACCCGCCACGACGCCGCCATCGCCGCCGAGACCGAGTCGGTCCTCCGCGACCAGAACCCGGACGTCCTGTTCGTCTACTTCGGCCAGACCGACATCGCCGGCCACAACTCCGGTGCCGCCAGTGCCGATTACCGCGAGGCCATCGACGTCCAGGACGGCTACCTCGGCCGCCTCCTCGCCGCGATCGGGGCCCGCCCCTCGTACGCCACCGAACGCTGGACCGTCATCGTCACCACCGACCACGGCCACACCGACTCCGGCGGCCACGGCGGCAGCGCGATCGAGGAGCGGCGCACCTTCGTCCTCGCCCAGGGCCCCGGCATCGCCGCCGGCGCCCGGCCCGCCGACACCCGCCTCGTCGACGTCGCCTCCACCGTCTTCCACCAGCTCGGCATCGTGCCCGACCCCGCCTGGGGCCTGGACGGCAAGCCGGTCCAGGAACGCTCCACCGACCCCTTCGAGACGCTGCGCCCGCAGCTGAAGGCCCGCGTCGACGAGACCGGCATCCCGGCCGGAGTCCTCGGCTGGACCCACACCGCGCCCAGTGGCTGGTCGGTGGTCAACTCGGCGATGGGCACCGGCGGCGTGACCGAGTGGCGCGGCTGGTCCTTCGCCACCGACGAGTTCTGGAGCCGCACCCACCGCGACCAGTCCCGTGAGCTGAACGTCCGCTCGCGCGGGATCTTCGCGGTCGCCGACTCCGACGAGTGGGACGACAGGGCCTCCTCGGGCCCGTACGACTCCACGCTCGTCACCCCGGCGTACGCGGTCGGCGGCACGTCCACCGTGACGCTCGGCTTCACCACCCTGTACCGGCAGGAGGGCAGCCAGAGCGCCCGGATCCTCGCCTCCTGGAACGGCGGAACGCCCGTCGTCGTGCAGAGCTACACGTCCGACGTGATCTCGCAGCACCGGTCACTCACCCTGGACGTCCCGCCCGGGGCCGCCAACGTGAGCTTCCGGTTCCGCTACACGGGCAGCAACAACTGGTACTGGGTGATCGACGGGGTCACCGTCACCGCCGGCTAATTATGCTGGGGGTGCCAGGACGGCGTGGTCCGGGCACCCCCAGCACGCAGTGCGTACGGCAGGAGTCCCGACACATGGCAGAGCGCAAGCCGATCTCATCCTGGCTCACCGACATGGACGGCGTCCTCATCCACGAGGGCACCCCCATTCCCGGTGCTGATGCCTTCATCAAGCGGCTGCGGGATTCCGGGCTGCCCTTCCTCGTCCTCACCAACAACTCCATCTACACCGCGCGCGACCTGCACGCCCGGCTCATGCGCATGGGCCTGGACGTGCCCGTGGAGAACATCTGGACGTCCGCGCTCGCCACCGCGCAGTTCCTGGACGACCAGCGCCCCGGCGGCACGGCGTACGTGATCGGCGAGGCCGGTCTCACCACCGCCCTGCACGACATCGGGTACGTCCTCACCGACCACGACCCGGACTACGTGGTGCTCGGCGAGACCCGGACGTACAGCTTCGAGGCGCTGACCAAGGCGATCCGGCTGATCAACGCGGGCGCCCGCTTCATCTGCACCAACCCCGACGAGACCGGGCCGTCCGCCGAGGGGCCGCTGCCCGCCACCGGCTCGGTCGCCGCCCTCATCACCAAGGCCACCGGCAAGGACCCGTACTTCGCGGGCAAGCCCAACCCCCTGATGATGCGGACCGGGCTGAACGCCATCGGCGCGCACTCCGAGACCAGCGCCATGATCGGCGACCGGATGGACACCGACGTCCTGGCGGGTCTGGAAGCGGGCATGCAGACCTTCCTGGTTCTCACCGGGCTCACCGCCCTCGCCGACGTCGACCGCTACCCGTACGGGCCGTCGCACGTGGTCGAGTCCATCGCCGATCTGGTCGACCTCATCGACCTGCCGGACCAGGCCGACAGCCGCTGACCCTGCGCGGAACGCATCCGCAGTCGCCCGAATGGAGGACTGCGGATGCGGGCCACAGCCGCAGGCGTGAACCTTCCCGTAGGAGGTTCACGATGCGTTGCATACCCCTCACGTTCTGTGCCGCGGCGGCGGCCGCGCTCATAGCCGTGCCCGCACCCGCCGCTCTGGCATCCCCGGCCGCCCCGGCCGGTGACGACGACCGGGGCACCGTCTCGGTCACCCCGTCCACGATCGCCCCGGGCGGGCAGGTGGAACTGTGGGTCGACATCTGTGGCAAGGGCCGCGAGGCGAAGGGCAACTCCGACGCCTTCGCCTCGGTGGCCCGCTTCCGCCCCGCCGACGACAAGGGTCTCTTCGCCGAGGCCCGGATCCGGGACGATGCCGAACCCCGCTCGTACGACATCTGGGTGACGTGCGGGGACGGCCGGGGCAAGGCCACCGGCACCCTCACCGTCATCCACCACAAGCGCCCCTCGCCCGTCGCGCCCGTCAAGGCGGGCGGCGGAGGCACCGCCACCCTCGCCGAACGGTCCACCGAGGGCCAGGGCCAGGGCCCCGGGGTCCGGCACGCGGTGACCGGCCTGGTGCTCGCCGCCGTCGCGGCCGTCGCCGTCGCCCTGCGCGGTTCGCGCCGGCGCCGCGGCCCGGCCGGCAGCTGATATGAGCGCCCCGGACCGCCCGGCAGGCAACGGGCGACTGCTCACCGGAGTGACCTGGGCCGTGCTGCTGCTCGGCTTGTGGCTCTGGGGCCGGGAGGCCGGCGGCGGGCTCGGCGGCCTGTCGGGGCCCACCACCGGCGACGTGGCCGCGGTCGGCCGCCCCTTCGGGGCCCCGCTGCCACCCGCCCACGACCCGCTCGACGGGGCGGCCCCCGAACGCGTCGAGGTTCCCTCCGTGGGGATCACGGCCCCCGTCATCACGCGCGGCCTCGACCGGGACGGAGCCATCGACCCGCCCCCGTACGGCATGCCGAAGACCGCCGGCTGGTACGGCGACGGCACCCAGCCCGGCGCGAGGGGCACGGCCCTGTTCGTCGGCCATGTCGACACCGACACCAAGCCGGCGGTCTTCTACGGGCTCAGCGCGGTGGAGCCGGGCGCCCGGATCGAGGTCACCCGGACCGACGGCAGCGTCGCGGAGTTCACCGTGGACGACGTCCAGCTCGTCACCCGCGAACGCTTCGACGCGCAGACGGCGTACGGGCCCCGCGAGGACGGCCGGGCCGAGCTGCGGCTGATCACCTGCGGCGGAACGTACGACCAAAGGACCCGCTCCTACACGGCCAACGTGGTCGTCTCCGCCTACCTCACCGGCGCGCAGGCCGCAGCGGAGCAGCACAACCAGGCCTGACGGCCTCTGCCCCGATGGCGGCCGAAGCCGTTCATCGAGGCAGAGGGGGAGGGAGCTGACTACGTCAGCCGTTGCGGTTGGCGCCGCGGCGGCGCAGGGCGAACAGCAGGCCGCCACCGACCAGGACCAGGGCGGCCGCACCGCCCGCGATCGCCGTGGTGTTGCCGCTGCTGCCGGTCTCCGCGAGGCCGCCGGAACCACCGGTACCACCCGTGGTCGCGGGCTGCGACTCGGACGCCGTCGGCGTGGGGGCGGGCTCGTCCGACGCGGACGGCGTGGCCGAGGGCGTTTCGGACGGCGTCGCACTGGGGGACGGCGTCGTGGAGGTCTGGCTCGGGGACGGCGAAGTCGGTTCCCGGTGGCAGCCACGCTGACCGGTTCTCAGTTCGCGTCCTGCCTGCGCGGACTCGACCACGACCACCGGGCGCGGCCAGTCGGCGCAGGGCCCCGGGAAGATTCCCGGGGCCCTGCTGTGTCGGACTTATGCGGTGCTGGTTCTGCTTTCCGGTGCTAGTCCGTCAGGCGCACGGAGAAGTCGCACCATGCGGTCCACTGCGAAGTGGCGGGTCCGTCCTGGACCCGTACCCTCCAGCGGTAGTCGCCGCTGGAGAGCGTGTCCTCGGGGAACTGGTAGACGGCGGTGTGACTGGCCTCGGTGGTGGCCTTCTTGGTGAGCACCGGGTTGCCGTCCGACTCGGTCACCTCGAAGACGACCTTGCGGCCGGGCTGGTCCGCACCGGGCTTCTCGACGGACCCGGGGGGCGCCACTGATTCGAGGGTCGCGGCGAGGCTCGGACGGTCCGTGGTGACCTGCGGCGTCTGGTCCGGGATCCCGCAGAACTGGAAGCCGGAGTAGGAGCCGTCGGAGACCCGCGGGACCTCGGGGGTCGCGAGGAGCAGATCGGGGTCGCCGGCAGGCGCTGCTGCCCGCGTGCTTTCCGGCTTGGGGTCGGCCATGGAGAAAGGAGCGGCCACCGCTCCGACGACCACGGCGGCCGCCAGGGCGATAGCGGCCCGTGACCACGTACCGGAGTTCTTGTTCAACAGACGCATGGCTTCTGTCCCTTCCTGGAGGCGGGCGGGCTACTTGACGGAGAGCTCGTGGTCGGTGTTCGCGGTGGTGACCCGCTCGCACTGGTAGGTGGTCCAGCGGTGCTCGGCGACCAGCTTCTTGCCCAGCGCGTCACAGCCGCCGAGGTTCTTCAGGGTCTCGTACGCGACCCAGGTGGCCGAGGAGTTGCTCTTCACCTCGTTCGCCGCGACGTAGGCGGCGGCGTCGCCGCCGGAGGAGACGCCCTCGGTGCCGTCCCAGTCGTAGTGAACGCCCAGCCACACCCGGCCGACGGCGTTCTCGTTCGCCGCGTCCGAGAAGCTGCTGAACGTCCGGGTCACACCATCGGCGTTCGGGTCCTCGGTGGTCGCGGTGAAGGTGATGTCGTCGGTGGCGAACCACTGCTCCATGGCCTTCGCCCAGGCGCCGCCGAAGGTGGCGTGTCCCGAGGTGTAGGCGGGGAAGGGCGGGGAGAAGTGCTGGCCGTTGCGGTCCTGCGACAGCGGCTGCCAGTTGGGGTCGACGGTGGTGGCCGCGTTGTCGTCGCCGTCCAGCCGGATCGCGGTCTCGGGGCGCCACAGGTCGAGGTCGGTCCGGTACTTGGCGTCCCAGGCGACGATGCCGGCGTCCGCCATGGAGAAGGCGGTCAGCGCGAAGAGCTTGGCGTTCGCGGTGACGGACAGGCCGCGGTCGCGCGAGACGGTCTGGGTGAACTCGAAGAGCTGGCCCGGGGGCTTGTAGGTGCCGTCCAGGTCGTTGGCCCAGAAGAGGGCCGCCTGGGTCTGGTCGGCCGTGCGCTGCGTCGAGTCGGACCTGCCGAGGGACTTCACCTCGTTGAGCTGCGCGGCGTACTCCGCGCTCTTCAGCACCTCGGGGCCGCCGGCGAGCGTGGGCAGGCTCTTGGGGCGGAACTGGGAGCCGGACGTCAGGCCGAACGGCTTGACCAGGCCCCAGCCCGGGGTGGCGGCGCTGCCGCTTCCCGTGGGACGCCACTGCCCGGGGGCGGTGCTGGGCGTGTAGGCGGTGTTGCTGGTCGCCCCGTCGTTCTGCCGGTCCTCGATCATGGCCGCAGCGGCCTGCTGGCCGACGGAGGTGCCCGCCGCGCGCTGGGCGCCGGTGACCCCGGCCGGGATCGTGGCGCGGGCGTCCGCGAGCTCCTGGTCGAAGTTCAGCTGAGGGTAGACCGACCGCAGCACGTCGAAGGCCGCGTGGTCGATGGCGCTGTTGATGTCCGGCAGTTCACCGGACGAGGCGACCTTGACGAGGTAGGGGTCTCCCAGGCACTTGGTGGCGCCCAGGGCGCACTGCGCGGAGTTCGCCGCGTCGTAGATCGCGCCGTGCATCATCGCGCCGGCCCGGGACAGGGGCCCCGGCGCGCCGCCGACCTGGCGGTAGGCCGCCTGCAGCACGTCGTTCCAGTAGGTGACGTGGTCCTTGACCGGGTCGGCCGGGACCTCGTACGTGACCAGCATCGACGGCCCGTTGCTCGGTGCGTCGCTGGAGGCGAAGATCTTGTAGGCCGTGGTGTCGGCCTCATCGGTGGCGCGGATGCCGATGGCGTTCTCCGCACGGTCCGCCACGGCCCATTCCTTCACCAGCTCGGTGACATCGGTCTGGATCCACTGGGAGCCGCAGTCCGGGGAGTGGCCGAGGGTCTCCGTGGAGGTCGCGACCTTCGAGCGCCAGGCGGGCTGGTTGCTCCAGCGGGTGGCGGTCGACGTGAGTCCGGTGTCCCAGAGCTCCCACGACCTCGGTTCACAGGAGTCGGACCAGACCGAGTAGAGATTCAGCTCCGCGTTGAGGATCTCCTTGCCCGAGACGACGAAGTTCCTCGGGAAGTGCACGAAGGAGCGTGCCGCCTGCTTGCCGTACTCACGGCCGACGGGCAGGTCGACGGAGGCGGAGAGATCCTCGGTGACGCCGTCGCGTACGGCGGTGTCGAAGTTGGTGCCGAAGTAGACGGCGGGGTCGATGGTGACCGGGAACTTCGTGTCCTTGTCCGCGAGGAACTTCCGGTCGGGGGTGAGCCGCAGCTCCAGGTCCTCGCCCTGCCCGGCGACCTTCAGGTCCACATCGGCGCGGTTGGTCGCCGCCAGGCCCTGCTTGTTGCGGGAGGCGTCCCACATCACCGGGGCGGGGAGCCTGCCTACGGTCTTGTCCGTCTTGACGTCGGTGAACGTGACCGACTTGTCCGCGTTCTGTGCGGCGTCCAGGCCCTTCGCCGTGAGGGGCAGGGTGATGCGGGCCGCCGCGTCGGCGGCCGAGCGGTCCTTGACCACCAGATACTGCTCGAAACCTGTCCGTGTCGCCTCGACCACCAGGTCGGTCGCGGGCCGGACGTTCACGTAGGTGGCCTTGTTGCCCTTGAGCACGGGCTCGGGCAGTGCGCCCTGCCAGCCCAGGCTGACCTCGTGCGCCCCGCCGCCGAGGGTCACCAGGTCGCCGCCGGCGGAGCCGGTGCGCCCGGCGAGCTCAAGGCCACGGGGATGGCTCTTGGCCCGCACCGAGCCGTCCTCGGCCTTCTCCAGGTCGACGTCGATGCCGACCCACTTCTTGCCCTCGCGGAACCGGACCGGTCCGGCGTGGGTCTCCTGCGTCATGGTGCCGTCGGGATTGGCCCAGAGAGTGGTGTTCTCGGTACGTGCGCCGAGAACCTCGATCTGGCGCTCCTGGGCAGCGGCCGCTGCGCGTGCCGAAACCTCGTCCGGAGCCTCGGCCGCCCCGTCGCGCACGGGCGCCTGAGCGGTGCCGGACGACTTCTTGCCCTGCGTGCCATCGGCCGCGACCGCGGCGCCCGCCGCTACGCCGACCTCGGCCAGCAGCAGTACGGACAGCGGGACGGCCAGCACTCTCAGCCGCCGCGCTCCCCCGCCCTTTCGTGCAGATTTCTCTGCCGACACGTGTATACGTCTGTGCATCAACGCCCCCAACATCGTGCGTTTGTTCGAGATTGCCATCGCACCATGACACCCCGTCAACTCCTTGGTCCAGACCCTTCCGCCCGGCCGCCAAGTGATCTTTGCCATCAGGGATGTTCGGGAATTCGCCACACCTGGGCGGCAGTCCGGGTGTATTGATCCCGTTGCGAGGAGGCCCTGTTCTCGTACGGCTACGGCTACGGCGACGGCGACGGCTACGGCTACGGCGACGGCAAGCGGACAAGGGGTGCTGAGTGACTGCGCGGGGCTGCGGCCGCGCTTGCCGGGGCCTGCCCGCCCACCTGCGGTCGCGGAGGAAGGAGGGGATGTCGGCTTGTGCCGCCTTCCCTCGGCCTCCGGCTCCCGGACCCCGGCGCCGTGAAGTGGTTCGCTCCGAACTGATACCGATACTGATCTTGTCTTGAATGGGCGAAGTCGGGCTGTCCACCGGGCAGCGTGCCCACGGGTTCGGTAGTCCTGCCGCGGCGGAACTGGGCCCGAGGTCCTTGACCGCCCCGACCGCCTGCCCGGCGGCTTGGTTGCGCTGCGGAACCGTACGGTTGCCGTACGTATATCGCTGTCCGGGTGTCTCCGGATACCGGACGGGGAATGATCAAAGCCCCCTCACTGAACGTGAGAGGGCTTTGACTGTGCGTGCGCCGTCAGGGACTCGAACCCCGGACCCGCTGATTAAGAGTCAGCTGCTCTAACCAACTGAGCTAACGGCGCCTGCTGACCTGAAGAACTCTACCCGACTCGCAGGGGTGCTCCGAACCATTAACCGGACGCCACGCCCCATCAGATAGTCGTTTTTTTCCTTTGATCCGTCAAAATGCGATATGTCAGGAGAGTTAAGACACTGACGTCCGCTGCAGTTGCGCCCAAAAATCTTGACGGAATGACGAGTGCGGAGGGGAATCGCATGACTGTGCCGGTCTTCGAGGAGTACGAACCCGCCATCGACTGCGCATGTGCGGGGTGCGCCGTGCGGAGGCGCTCCGCGGCGAGGGCCCTGCCGGTGCGGCACGGCGGCCACCCCGCCGCGCACGGCGCACGGCGCGCCCTGGTGCTGGCCACGGCCGCCGGGGTGGTCCTCTCCTGCGGCGCCGCGGGCGCGGCGGCCGCCGCCGGTCACGCCCCCGGCGCACCGCGCGTCGACGGGGGCGCCGACCCCGAGCCGGCCACCCCGCAGGGTGAGAAGGGGCCGCTCAAGGGCAGCGGCGCCTCGGGCGCGCCGTTCGCCGGTTCGGCCGTGCCCGGGACGACCCGGGCCGACATCATCAACCGGGCCAAGAGGTGGGTGTCGGCGAAGGTCCCGTACAGCATGGAGAAGTACTGGTCGGACGGCTACCGCCAGGACTGCTCCGGCTATGTGTCGATGGCCTGGAACCTCGGCACCAACGAGTGGACCGGCAGCCTCGCCGCGTACGGGACCAGGATCGCCCGCGCCGACCTCCAGCCCGGCGACATCCTTCTCTTCCACAACCCGGCCGACCCCGCCAAGGGCTCGCACGTCACGATCTTCGGCGGCTGGACCGACTACACGCACAACCGTTACGTCGCCTATGAGCAGGCGCGCCCGCGGACGCGGAAACAGTCGACGCCCATGGCCTACTGGAACAACTCCGACCGTTATGTTGCCTATCGGTACAAAGGGGTCACGGGTGGAGCGCCCGGCTCCGGATCCTCCACCGCCTTCCCCGGGGCCAAGCGGTTCGGCCCCGGCGCCAACAACAAGTACGTCACCCAGCTCGGCCGGATGCTGGTCCAGCGGGGCGGCAAACGTTTCTACGCGGTCGGCCCCGGGCCCGTGTGGGGTACGGCGGACCAGCGTGCGACCCAGGCGTTCCAGCGGGCGCAGGGCTGGAGGGGCAAGGAGGCGGACGGCATCCCGGGCCCGGACACCTGGCGCCTGCTGACCACCGGCGGTGGACGGAACATTCCGGCCGCCGGCGCGGGCGGCAGCCCGAATACAGCCGTCGCGTTCCCCGGACGCGGCTATTTCAAGCCGGGGCAGTCCAACAGCCATGTCGACCGGCTCGGCAAACAGTTGGTGAAGAAGGGATACGGCAAGCATTACGTGTCGGGCCCAGGCCCGCTCTGGACCGAGGCCGACCGCCGCAACGTCGAGGCGTTCCAGCGGGCCCAGGGCTGGCGCGGCGGAGCGGCCGACGGATACCCGGGGCCGGAGACCTGGCGCCGGCTCTTCGCGTGACGGACGTGACGGACGTGACGGAAAGGAATCGGGAACCGGTGACCCCCAACGACGACCAGACCCCCCGAACGACCCCCACCCCCACCCCCCACTCTCTGGACGACCAGCTCCCGCCGTCCCTCTTCGCCCCGCCGGGCAAGGGAAGCCCGCCATCGTTGTTCGGCCCGGTCGCCGAGAAGGCGCCGTCGCCGCCGGACGGTGGGCGCCCGCCCCGGCCGGGCGATGGGGATCCGCCGCCGCTGTTCGGCCCTCCCGGCGGCAGGACCGCACCGCCGCCGGTCGGTGAGCTTCCGCCTCCGCCGGACCGTGGGCTATCGCCTCTGCCGGACCGTGGGCTTCCGCCTCTGCCGGACGGCGACAAGACCCCGCCCAGGCCGCCCGGGACGGCTGCGCCGGAGCCTCCGGGCGTGAGCCCGCGCCCCGGTGCCGCCCCGGAGCGCCGCCCGGACCGGCCGACCGGGGACCGTGATGCGGACCGGCCGCCCCCGCCCCCGACCACCTCACCCCGGACGACCACCCCGGACCGCCGCCCGGGCGTGAGCCCGCGCCCCGGTGCCGCCCCGGAGCGCCGCGCGGACCGGCCGACCGGGGACCGTGATGCGGACCGGCAGACCCCGCCCCCGACCCCGCCCCCGACCCCGACCCCGACCACCTCACCCCGGACGGCTGCCCCGGACCGCCCGGATGCGGGCCTGCCCCCTGGCCGCGCCCCGGAGCGTCCGGCCCCGGACGGACCCGCCGCCGACCGCCCCGCCCCCGCGCGCCCCGTGCCGCTCGACGGGAACCTCCATCTCAAGCCCGTCCGGCGTTTGAGGACGGAACCCTCGGCGGAGTGGACCCCGCATCCGTCCTACGGGGCCGAGCCGGGGGCCGGAAAGGGGCCCGCCCGGAAGGCCTCGGCCGAACGGGAGCCCCAGGACACCTCCGCGAGGGGATCCGTGGACGACCCCGGGCCCGACACCGAGCTGGACCTCGTCCTGGACCTGGCCCCCGGCGACCGGGCCGCCTCCGCCACGTTCTCCGTGCCGGTACCCGCACCTGTATCCGCACCCGTACCCGCGTCCCCGGCCACCACGACCACCGTGGCCGCCGCCACCTCCTCGTACCCCGCCCGCCGCCACTCCGTCATCGCCAACGAGACCACCGCCTCCATCCCCGTACACCTCCTCTTCCGCGACGACCAGGAGCCGGCCGAAGCGGCGGCGCTGCCCCCGGCCGTCGCCTGCCGCCTCGCCGAGGGAGACCGACCGCCCGCCACCCGGCGGCCCCCCGTGCCGCGTTCGCCGCAGACCCGGGTGCAGCCGTCGACCCGGCCGGCCCCGGTCGCCGACCCCCGGCTCGCCGAACGGCCCGGCCCCGCCCTGTCCGGCTACGCCGCCCTCCTCACCGGCGCGGCCGGAATCGCCGGCGCTCTGGCCGTCCTGGGGTGGCGGGGCGCGCTGCCCGCCGCCTGGCAGACGGCCGTCGGCCTCACCCCCCGGGCCGACCTGGGCGTCGGCGTCGGCGCCTGGGCCTTGCTCGCCCTCCTCGCCACCGTGGTGCTCCTGGCGCTCGGCGGCCTCGGCCGGGGCCGGGTCGGGTACGCGTGGGTGCTGACGCTGTTCGGCGACTACCGGGGCAGCGTCCGGCGCACCGGCCTCGTCTGGGTCTCGCCCCTGCTGCTGCGCCGCCGCGTCGACGTACGCCTGCGGCACTGGCGCAGCGAACCGCTGCCCGCCGTCGACGCGAACGGCACCGCGCTGCGCGTGGTCGTCCTCGTGGTGTGGCGGATCAAGGACACGGTCCGGGCCGTCCTCGGCATCGAGGACCACGAGGCGTACCTGAGCGCACAGGTCGAGGCCGCGATGGCCCGGGTCCTCTCCCAGCTGCCCGCCGACGCGTTCCACGAGGACGCCCCGAGCCTGCGCGACGCGGAGGCGGTCGGCGACGCGCTGACCCGGATGCTGAAGGCGGACTGCGAACCCGTGGGCGTGGAGGTGTACTCGGCGCAGCCGACCGGCATCGAGTACGCCCCCGAGGTCGCGGCGGCGATGCAGCGGCGGCGGATCGCCGCGATCGACTCCAAGCACCGGGACAGCGTGCTCACCTCCGTGGTGGACGCGGTCGACGACACGGTCAACCGGCTCACCACGCGCGGCATCGTCGAGCTGGACGACTACGAACGCAAGGCGCTCGTCAAGGACTTGACGGTTGCCTTCTACACCGGTCGCAGTGGGGGAGGGGACGGGGCCTGACCCTCCGGAGGAGATCCGAGTGCGCCCCCGAGGGAGTCCCCGGGGGCGCTTCGGGGCGCTCCGGAGGCCCGCTGGAATATGACGCTCATTGGTCTGGACATGTTCACGTCGCGTCAATAATCTAAGACTTGGTCTAGACCGCAGCACCCGCATGCACGGCACCACGCACCAGCGCGCAGCAGTCGAGCAATGCTCATGGAACCTCCCCCACGTTCTAGAGGAGCGACAGCCCATGCGGAAAAAGGCAAGCGCGGCCGTGATCGGCCTGGCGATAGCGGGCGTCTCGGTGCTCGCGACCTCCAGTGCCAGCAGTCACGGCTACACGGACTCCCCGATCAGCCGGCAGAAACTGTGTGCCAACGGCGCGGTGACCGGCTGCGGCAACATCCAGTGGGAGCCGCAGAGCGTCGAGGGGCCCAAGGGCTTCCCGGCATCAGGGCCGGCGGACGGCAGCATCTGCTCCGGCGGCAACGGACAGTTCGCCCAGCTGGATGACCCGCGCGGCGGCAACTGGCCCGCCACCCAGGTCACCGGCGGACAGGGCTACAGCTTCCGCTGGCAGTTCACCGCCCGTCACCGTACGAGCGACTTCCGCTACTACATCACCAAGAACGGCTGGGACCCGACCAAGCCGCTCACCCGGGCCGCGCTCGAATCGCAGCCCTTCATGACCGTGCCCTACGGGAGCCAGCAGCCGCCGGCCACGCTGACCCACCAGGGCACGATCCCCACCCTGAAGAACGGCAAGCACATCATTCTCGCCGTCTGGAACGTCGCGGACACCACCAACGCGTTCTACGCCTGCTCCGACGTCAAGTTCTGACGCCTTCGGCTGTCGTGCGGCGCCATGAGGAGTACCGGCACCGTCGCGGAGTTTCGTCCGTCCATGGGGTGACCGCCGGCCCGCCCTGAAGCACGGCCCCACCGTGCTCAGTCATCACCGGATGGTCAAGGGCGCCGCCGCGCGGGCGGCGCTCCTCGCGGATCCGCTGCCGCGCGGCGGAACGACGCCGAGCACGGCAGAACGCTCTGACCAGGAGAAAAGCGTAGTGGGCGGCCTCCGTGAAGGAGACCGCCCACTACGTGTCGTGCGCCGTCAGGGACTCGAACCCCGGACCCGCTGATTAAGAGTCAGCTGCTCTAACCAACTGAGCTAACGGCGCCTGCTGACTCGAAAATAATACCTGGTCCCCGGGGGTGCTGATGACACCCGGCCCAGGAGGCGCCCTCCACGGGGCAGCCCTCAGTCCTCAGCCCTCTCCGTCGCCCCCGCGCCCGCTCACCGCGTCCGGGATGAGCGGGCCGATCCAGGCCGTGAAGGCGTCGCCCAGCTCGGCCCCGGCCGCGCGGACGACCGCGTTCGGGTCCTCGGCGGCCTCCAGGCCGAAGCTCTCGCGCAGCCAGGCCCGGAACGCGGGGTTCGCCGGACAGGGGTCGTACGCGTCCTCGCCGTCCGCGTCCTCCTCCTCGCGCTCGTCGTAGTAGTCCACGCCGGCCCAGTCGATCATCGGCGTCCAGCCGGCGGCCAGGACGCGCAGCAGCTCGGGCAGGTCGCGGGCGACGATGTGGACACCCCCCTCGTCGCCGATGAGGAGCACCGGCAGCGTGGTGAGGTCGGCACGGTCCTCCAGGAGCCAGATGGCGTACGTCGAGCCGGAGCCGTTGGCCTGTGCGAAGGGCCGGATCCGGTCGGAGAGCGGCTGATATCCGCCGTCGTCCTCGCCGAACGCGATCAGCTCGAAGCCGGGCGCGAAGAAGTCGTCGACGCTGTCCTCGAACTCCTTGAGGAGGTTCAGTGCGGGCACCGGTGCGTCGTACATGGTGCAGACGCTACCCCGCCCACGGGACCGGGCCCCGGCCGCTACAGCGCAGGCAGCACCAGCACGGCCGCTACAGCGCCGGCGACACCAGCTCGGCTGCTAAAGCGCCAGCGACAACAGCACCGGAGCCGCCTGGCGGCTCAGCGTGTCGGCCGCCGCCCGCAGCCGGTGTGCGTCCTCGATCGGCAGCGACAGGGCGAGGCAGCCCGCGGCGGAGCCGGCCGTCAGCGGCACGGCCGCGCAGACGGTGCCCACCGCGTACTCCTGGAGGTCCAGCACCGGGACCGTGGCGGACTGGGCGTCCAGCTGGGAGAAGAGGATCTTCTCGTCGGTGATCGTCCGCGAGGTGAGCCGGGCCGTCCGGTGCCGGGAGATGTGATCGCGCCGGCCGTCGTGGTCGAGCTGGGCCAGCAGGCACTTGCCGACCGCGCTGGCGTGCGCGGAGGAGCGGAAGTCCACCCACTCGTTGACCGCCGGCGTGAGCGGTCCGTCCGCGACCTGGGTGATGCGGACCTCGCCGTCGACATAGCGGCTGAGATAGACCGCCGCGCCGATGGAGTCGCGCAGCTCGGCCAGGGTGCTCTGGAGGCGGTCCTCCAGGGCCTGGCGGCGGGCCGCACCGGAGCCGAGCAGCAGCAGCGAGGCGCCGATGACGTACGCGCCGTCGCTGACCTGCTCCACGTATCCCTCGCGGCGCAGCGTGAGGAGCAGGGAGGCGAGGTGGCCGGTCGGCAGCCCCGTCTCGCGGGAGATCTGGGCATCGGTCACGCCGTTGCCGTGCTTGGAGACCGCTTCGAGTACGCGCAGCGCGTACTGCACCGAGTGGAACGGCGCGGTCGGCTCGGGCTTCAATGCCACGGTGTCCCCCTACCAGGTTGTGACCGCAAGCTTCCGCCCCACGATAGCCGCCGAAATGCCGCTGCGGGGCGGCAGTTGGCGGGTCGGTGGGCGCGCCCCGGAGCTGTCAGCTGGGGCGCACCCGCCTGGCATATGCCACCGTCATGGGCGGGGTCTCAACTGCGAGGTCACAGCACCGCGTTGAGGAACTCGCGCGTACGTTCGTGTGAAGGATCGGAGAAGATTTTTTCCGGGGATCCGGACTCCACGACCCGTCCCGCGTCGAACATCAGCACCTTCTCCGAGACGTCCCGGGCGAAATTCATCTCGTGGGTCACGCAGAGCATGGTGATGTCGGTGTTCCGGGCGATGTCCTCCAGCAGCTCCAGCACGCCCGCCACCAGCTCCGGGTCGAGCGCCGAGGTCACCTCGTCCAGGAGCAGGATCTCCGGCTCCATGGCCAGGGCGCGGGCGATGGCGACCCGCTGCTGCTGGCCGCCGGAGAGCTGGGAGGGGTGGGCGGAGACCTTCTCGGAGAGCCCGACCAGGTCCAGCAGCTCCCGGGCCCGGGTCTCCGCCTCCTCGCGGCTCTTGCCGAGCACGCTGACCGGGGCCTCGGTGATGTTCTCGATCACCTTCATGTTCGGGAAGAGGTTGAACTGCTGGAAGACCATCCCGATCTTCTTCCGGGACTCGCGCAGCTGCTTCTCGCCCGCGGGCTTCAGCGAACCGTCCGGGGCCCGCACGTGGGACAGCGGCGAGCCGTCGACCCAGATCACCCCGTCGCTGATCTTCTCCAGCGTCATCAGCAGCCGCAGGATCGTGGTCTTGCCCGAGCCGCTGGGCCCGATCAGGGTGACGTGCTCGCCACGGTCGACGGTGAAGTCCAGTTCGTCCAGGACCACGTGGTCCCCGTAGCGCTTCACCACCTTGTCGAAGCGCACCAGCGGCTCGCCCGTGCCCCCGGCGGCCGGTACGGCGTCCTCGGGAGTCCCGGCCGGCCCCGGCGACTCCGTCTTCTTCAGGGGAAGGGGTTCAGTGGCCAAGGCGCTTCTCCAGCTTTCTCATCAACAGCGACGTGGGGTAGCTCGCGACCAGGAAGATCAGGCCGGCGAGGGTGAACACCTCGGTGTACGCGAACTGCTCGGCCCCGTACCTCCGGGCCTCGAAGACCATCTCCTGCACCGTGATCACGGCGAGGAACGGCGTCTCCTTGAACATCGAGATCGCGTAGTTCCCGAGCGCGGGCAGCACGTTGCGCACCGCCTGCGGCAGGATCACGGCCTGCCAGGTGCGCCGGGGCGACAGCGACAGCGCGCGGCACGCCTCCCACTGGCCCTTCGGCACCCCGTCGATCCCGGCCCGGTAGACCTCGGAGGTGTACGCGGCGTAGTGGATGCCCAACACGGTGATGCCGATGTACAGCGGTTCGACCGAGTTGAAGACGGCCGCCGCGCCGACCAGCTGCACCAGCAGCGGGGTGGAGCGGACGAACTCCATGACCACCCGGACCGGGACGGTCACGAACTTGCTGGGGGCACGCCCGGCCATCGCGACCGCCAGCCCCAGCACGGCCGCGACCAGGGTGCCGATCAGGGTGGCGAGCAGGGTGATCCTGAATCCCTCCAGCAACAGGGGGAGGGAGTCGCCGAGTCTGTTCCAGTCGAAGCCGTTCACCGGTTGCCTCCCGCGGCGGTCGTGGCCGCGCCACGGCTCTTGAACAGGCTCTTCGAGCCGGTGGTGGCCAGGCCCAGCCGCCGTTTGGCGCTCTGCTCCAGCCGGTTCATCAGCGTGGTCAACGCGTAGGCCAGGGCGAAGTAGGCGGCCAGCAGGGTCACATAGGCGGTGAGGGTCTCACCGGTACGGTCGCGCAGTTGCTGGATCACCGTCATCAGATCGGCGGCGGAGATCAGCCACAGCAGCGGGGTCGCCTTCAACAGCTGGATCAGCAGGTTGGTGAAGGACGGGATCATCTGCACCCAGGCCTGCGGCAGGATCACCTTCCACAGCCTCCTGGACGGGCTCAGGTTGAGCGCGATCGCCGCTTCGTACTGCCCGCGCGGAACGGAGTTGATGGCGCCACGCACCACTTCTGCCCCGTAGGCGCCGAAGTTCAGGCCGAAGGCCACCACACCGCACACCAGCGGGGTCAGTTCGTAGCCGGTCAGCGGAGGCATGGCGTAGTAGAGCCAGAACAGCTGGATGTAGAGGGAGGTCCCCCGGAAGAACTCCACGACCACCCGGGACACCCCGCGGGCCAGGAGCAGCCGGCTGCCGGCCATCAGGCCGAGCGCGAAGGCCAGGACCAGGGCCAGCAGCGCACCCAGGACCGTGGCCTGAAGTGTCACCTGCAGGCCCGAGCGGACCCGGGGAAACTCCTCGACGAGGAGAGAGAGGAAGTCACTCATGCGTGTGCGTCCGCCCCGTCAGCCCTTGCACAGTTCCGCGGTCTTCAGATCGGCGGGCGGGATCTCCGTCTCCCCGAACCCGTACGGCTCCAACAGCTGCACATAGCGCGAGCGGTCCGAGACGATCTTCTTCAGCTCGCGGTTGAAGGAGTCCCGCAGGTCCTCGTTGCCCTTGCGGAACACCGCGCCGCCGGGGGAGTACTGCTCCTTGCCGTCCAGCGTCGGCACGAACGCCTCGGTGACCTCGGTGTCCTGGTTGGTCTTCGCCAGCCAGCGCAGCGAGATACCGGTCAGCAGGAAGGCGTCGATCCGGCCGCCCTTGACGGCGTCGGCCCCGTCCTGCGGCTTCTGCAACGTCTTGATCCTGTCCTCGGGGATGCCCGCGCCCTTGGCGTAACTTCCCTCCACCGCGCCCGACATCACGCCGACGGTGATCCCCGCCTCCTTCGCGGAAGCCAGGTCGGTGACCTTCTTCGGGTTGCCCTTCTTCACCATGAGCGCGGTCGGCGAGATGAACTCCGGCTCGGAGAAGATCGCGCTGCCGCAGCGCTCCGGGGTGATGGCCATGCCCGCGCTGACCACGTCGTACTTCCCGGCCTGGAGCCCGGGGATCAGCCCGTCCCACTCGGAGAGCGTCGGCTTCAGCTCGTCCACACCCAGCGCCTTGAAGATCTCGCGGTGCAGCGTCGGGGCCTCGCCCTTGAGCTCCTCGCCCTCCAGATATCCGTACGGGGCCTCGTTCGCGTACGCCACCCGTACGAAGCCCTGCTTGCGGAGCTTGTCCAGGGCGCCCTCGCCGGTCGCGGAGCCGGAGTCGGTCTTGCTGCACGCGGTGAGCAGGCCGGGAACGACGAGGAGGCCGCCCACGGCCGCCGATCCGTTGAGGAAACCCCGGCGGGACAGGTTCGGGAATTCAGCCATGGTTCGCAATCTCCTGGAGGTCGAACAGTCCGGACAGATTGAGCCCCTGCCCGCTCCCGTACGTCTATGCAGGAAGCCGGAGGCATGTAACCCAACAGTGGCCGGAAGGAGACCTTCCCGTGCCCGGAGGAGGGCGGAGCGCGACCATGGATGTGCGGGGCGTGTTCCCCGGGCGCGAAAGGTTCATGACGGCGAGTCAGTGGATTCGTGGTGGGCGAGCCGGCGGTGAGCGCCTCTGGGGGCCGGTCGCTCCGTGCGGCGCGTCAGGGTGCGGCGCGGCGCGTCAGGGGGCGATGCGGTCGTCGGAGAGGTCGGTCGACGGAACGTAACCGAGCACCTTGTCCACCGTGTTCGGCAACCGCTCGCCGCGCGACCACAGTTCGTACATCGCCACGAACCGCTCGCCCAGCCGGTCGCGCCAGCCCGCGGTGTTCCCGCCCAGGTGCGGGGTGAGCACGAGGCCCGGGGTGTCCCACAACGGGCTTCCGGCGTCCGGCGGTTCCTCCTGGAAGGTGCTGAGTGCCGCCCCCGCGAGCCAGCGGCGGTTCAGCGCGTCCACCAGGTCGGCCTCGACCACCGTCGCCGCCCGCCCCGCGCCGATGAACCGCGCCGACGGCTGGAGCAGCCCGAAGAACCGGGTGTCGAACATCCCGCGCGTCGACTCCGTCAGCGGGACCGCCGCGATCACCCAGTCCGCCCGCGCCGCCAGCCGGTCCAGGTCCGCCACCCCGTGGATCGTGCGCCGGGCGGTCCGCCCCACCAGCGCCACCGTGACCCCCAGGCCGTGCAGCAGCCGGGTGATCTCCCGGCCGATCGGTCCCGCCCCCACGACCACCGCCCGCGATCCGGCGACCCGCTGCCCCTCCCGGTCGTGCCGGCGCCGCTGCCGCTGGAACTCCAGCGTGCCGGGGAGATCCGTGGCGAGGGACAGCACCAGACCCGCCACGCACTCCGCCACCGGCCGCTCGAAGACGCCTCGCGCATTGGTGAGAACCGTGTCGGAGGCGACCAGCTCCGGGCAGAGCAGCCGGTCCACGCCCGCGCTCGCCGTGTGCACCCAGCGCGGCCGCGCACCCGGTCCGGGCCAGGCCTCGCGCACCGCGTCGGAGACCGCGTCCCATACGAGCAGCACATCGGCGGCCGGGAGCAGCCCGGCGAGCGAGGAGGCGTCCGCGTACCGCACCTCCACCCGGCCGGTCAGCCGGCCGAGCCGGGGGGACGGTTCGGCGTCGAGGACGAGCAGGACGGGATCCGGCATCGCTGGTCGGCCCTCCGCGACGGAGCGGACGTACGGACCCGCCCACGCTCGCAGCCGGTCACCCCTTCGTCAACGAGGCCCGGCCGCGCGCCCCGGTGCTCGCACGGGGGAATACTGGGAACAAGTCGGAACAAGTCAGTGCAAGACGTATGCAAGACGTAGTAGGACAACAGCTCAGGGTAAGACGCACAGAAGGGGTGGACATGACGACCGTAGGACTTCTCTACCCGGGCCATGCCGCCGAGGACGACTTCCCACGGATCGAGATCCTGCTCGACACCGACATCCGGCTGCCCCTGTTCGCCACCGAGACCGGTGAGGACGCCTACCGCGCCGACGCGCTGCGCGAGCAGGGCACCCCCGGCCGGCTCGCCGAAGGCGTCGAGGAACTGCGTCTCGCCGGGGCCGAGGCGCTGCTCTGGGCCTCCAGCGGCGGCAGCTTCGCGCAGGGCTGGGAGGGCGCCCACGAGCAGGTCGCCACGCTCGCCCGTGCGGCGGGCCTGCCCGCCTCCAGCACCTCCATCGGCTTCGCCCGCGCGGTACGCGAGCTGGGCGCCGGCCGGGTCGCCGTCGCCGCGCCCTACCCCGAGGACGTCACCGGGCTCTTCGTGCGGTTCCTGGCGTCGGCGGGCGTCGAGGCGGTGGCCGCCGCGTCCGGCGGGGCCGCCTCGTCGGCCGAGGCCGGATCCTGGGCCCCGGAGCAGGTGAAACGGCTGGCGCGGGAGGCCGGCCACCCGGACGCCGAGGTGGTGCTGATCCCGGACACCTCCCTGCACACCGCCGCGTACCTCCTCGAACTGGAGGAGCTGCTCGGCAAGCCCGTCCTCACGGCGAACCAGGTCACGGTGTGGGAGGGGCTGCGGCTCACAGACCGCCGGACCTGGGCCCCCGCGCTAGGCGCCCTGTTCGCCACCCGGGAGCCGGTGCTGAGGTCGCTGGAACCGAAGGGCATCGAGGTACGGGAGTAAGGGCTGTCCCGTCCCGGTGAGAAGGCGGCCCGGCGGAATAAACGGAGTCATCCTCCTGTTGCACCCCTCCGATACGTACGACGAGTACCACCGGGAGAGGGCCGACACGTGGAAGAGATCCGAGGCGACGAGACGGGCGGCGACGGAATCCGAGGTATGGCTGTCGGCAGGGCCCCCGTTCCGCTGTCCGTCCTCGACCTGGTCACCGTGGGGCAGGGCCGTACCGCGACCCAGGCCCTGCGCACCGGCGTGGACATCGCGAAGCTCGCCGAGAGCCGCGGCTTCCACCGGTACTGGGTCGCCGAGCACCACTCCATGCCCGGGGTCGCCTCCTCCTCCCCGGCCGTGATCCTGGCGCACATCGCCGCCCACACCGAGCGCATCCGGCTCGGCTCCGGCGGGGTGATGCTGCCCAACCACGCGCCGCTCGTGATCGCCGAGCAGTTCGGCACCCTGGAGGCGATGGCCCCGGGCCGGGTCGATCTCGGCCTCGGCCGGGCCCCCGGCACCGACGGCGCGACGGCGGCGGCCCTGCGCCGCAGCGACCGGCTCAACGAGGGCGCGGAAGATTTCCCGCAGCAGCTCGCCGAGCTGGTCCGCTTCCTGGACGACGACTTCCCGGACGGACACCCGTACGGCCGGATCCACGCCGTGCCGGGCCCGGTCCAGGCGACCGCCCCCGGCGGCGTGCAGTCCGCGCACCGGCCGCCGGTCTGGCTGCTGGGCTCCTCCGGCTTCAGCGCGCGGCTGGCCGGGACGCTCGGGCTGCCGTTCGCCTTCGCGCACCACTTCTCGGCGCAGAACACCATTCCCGCGCTCGACCTGTACCGCGAGTCCTTCCGGCCCTCCGCCGCGCTGGACGCCCCGTACGCCCTGATCGGGGTCTCGGCGCTGGCCGCCGACGACGAGCGCGAGGCCCGCCGCCAGGTGCTGACCGGTGCCCTGTCCATGGTCCGGCTGCGCAGCGGCCGGCCGGGGCTGATCCCGAGCCCCGAGGAGGCGCAGGCGTACGACTTCAGCCCGATGGAGCGGGAGTTCGTCGACGGCTGGCTCGCCAACGTCGTGCACGGCACCGCCGACGAGGTCCGCAGCGGCCTCGACGACCTGGCCAAGCGCACCGGCGCCGACGAGCTGATGATCACCGCCAACGCGCACGGCGGCGAGGCCCGGCTGCGCAGCTACGACCTGATCGCGGACGCGTACGGACTGCCCGCCGCCTCCTGAGAGCTGTCCCGTGGTCCCGGTCAGCCCCAGCGGCCGGGATCCGGTCAGCCCCAGCGGCCGGAACCCGGTCAGCCCCCCAGCGGCCGGAACCCGGTCAGCCCTCCAGCGGCCGGGACCCGATCAGCCCGGCGATCTGCTCCGGCGCCACGGCCCGTGAGTACAGCCAGCCCTGCCCGGTGTCGCAGCCGATCCGCCGCAGCCGCTCCGCCTGCCCGGCCGTCTCCACGCACTCAGCGGTGACGGTGAGCCCCAGGCGGTGTGCCAGCTGCACCATGGCCTCCACGATCGTCTCGTCGGCCGGGCTCGGATGCGTACCGTCCTCGTACCGGAAGCCCTTCACGAACGCCCCGTCCAGCTTCAGCACGGAGACGGGCAGCCGGCTGAGGTAGGCGAGGTTCGAATAACCCGTCCCGAAGTCGTCGATGGCGATCCGTACACCCATGTCGCTCAGCGCCTGGAGCGCCCGCAGCGGCCGGCCGCCCGAACCCATCACCGCCGACTCGGTCAGCTCCAGCTGGAGCAGCCCGGGGGCCAGCCCGGTCTCGGCCAGGATCTGGGCCACGTCGGCGACCAGGTCGGAGTCCCAGACCTGCCGTACGGCGACATTGACGCTGATGAACAGCGGCGGCTCGTCCGGGTGGTCCAGCTGCCAGCGCCGCGCCTGCCGGCACGCGGTGCGCAGCACCCACCGGCCGAGCTGGACGATCGAACCGTCCTCCTCGGCGATCTGGACGAACCGATTCGGCGGCAGCAAGCCGAACTGCGGATGGTTCCAGCGCACCAGCGCCTCGACCCCGCGCAGCACCCCGTCCGCCATCCCGACCAGCGGCTGGTACTCCAGCGTGAACTCGCCGCGCTCCACGGCGGGCCGGAGCGTCGAGGAGAGGGACTGCCGGGTCATGCGGTGGGCGTTGCGCTCGGGGTCGAACAGGGTCCAGCGGGCCTTGCCGTCGGCCTTCGCCCAGTACAGCGTGGTGTCGGCGGCCTGCATCAGACCGGTGGGCGAGGTGCCCGCCGCGGTCCGCTCGACCACCCCGATCGACGCGGAGACCGAGAACCGCTGCCCGGCCAGGTCGAACGGCTGCTGGAGCGCGGCGAGGACCGAGCGGGCCAGGTCGGTGAGCTCCTGTGTGCCGGCCGAGTCCTCGACCAGGATCGCGAACTCGTCGCCGCCCAGGCGTGCCACCAGCCTGCTGCCGCCGGGATTGCGGGAGGTGTCGTTCTCCGCGCAGTCGGTGAGCCGTGCGGCGACGGCGGCCAGCAGCCGGTCCCCGGTCCGGTGGCCCAGGGTGTCGTTGATCGCCTTGAAGCCGTCCAGGTCCAGGTAGCAGAGCCCGATCCGGCCGTGCTGCCGGGGCGGCATGGAGTCGTCCTGGTACGGCGGGGTCTCCAGGGCCGAGGCGAGGCGCTCGAAGAACAGCGTCCGGTTGGGCAGCCGGGTCACCGGGTCGTGCATCTGGAGGTGGCGCAGCCGCTCCTGGAGCTCGCGCCGGTCGCTGACGTCCGAGACCGTCAGCAGGACCCGGGCGGACTCCGCCGCCGAGGCGCCCGTCATCGGTACGGCGGTGATCTCGGCCCACAGCGAGCGCCCGTCGGGGTGCTTGAGGCGGCGGGTGCAGCGGAACCGGGAACGTCGGCCCAGGAGGACCTCGCGATAGGCGTGCCAGGTGCGGTCGTCGGAAGCGAGATCGAGCAGCTCGCACGCCTGCCGCCCGGCGAGGACCGCCGCCGGGGCGCCCAGCAGCCCGCCGAGCGCCTCGTTGGCCCGTACGACATGGCCCCGGCCGTCGATGACGCCCATGGGGAGCGTGGCGGCGTTGAAGGCGGCCCGGTAGTCGCGCAGCTCGGAGTCGGTGGGACCGTCCCCGGCGGCCGGCGGGTCCGCCGCCGTATGACGCTCCGTGACCGGCGCGGGGGGCGCGCCGGCGGCCGTGCCTGCCGGGGCGCTCGGCCCTTCGGAGGTTCCGCTCACCGCTCGCTCCCGCTGTGAAGGTCGTCGTGAACTGGTGGGGTCGGACAGGCCACCGGGTGGCGGTCCCGTGAACGGGCCCGTTCCACGCGGGAAAGCGTGGTGAAGCATAGAGGGTGCCGCGTCGGGCGTTCCAGCTCGCCGTCCGGTCCGCGCCACCGCGTGGGCCCGTGAGAGAGCGGGGGCAAGCATTCCGCTTTGCCCGATCCTGATCATTTCTGTGCGGATCTGTTGCATCGGATGGCTGAACTGATCGATGGTGACGTTCCGTGAAGGTGTGGGCGGCGATTTTGACCGCTGGACCCGTGTGGGGCAGCACAACAGGGCGTGGCGTGGCGAAGCGGCACAGGGTGGACGGGATGGACCGTGTTGCCCACCCGGAGGTCGATGTGCTGTGCCGTCGCGGACCCGGGGGAGCGGAACGGCCGCCGCTGCGCAGTCTGGCCGCCGCCGCCACCTCCCTCCTGGCGCTCGCCGCCATGTCCCTCGTCGCGGGCCCCGCCGCGGCCGCCACGGGGGACGCCGCATCCTGCGCCCTGCCCCGGACGGCGGCGCACCACTCGCTCGGCCTGGACACCTGGAACACGGCCTATCCGCGCCCCCGCCAGAGCCTCGACGCGGTCATGATCTTCCTGTCCTTCCCGGACTCCGGGCCCACGCTCACCCCCGAGGTGCTCACCGCCGACCACTTCCCCGCCACCACCCGCTTCTTCGAGCGCGCCAGCTACGGCCGGTTCACGCTGCGCGTCCATCCGCGGCGGACCTGGACGCGGATGCCGCGCGAGTCCACCTGGTACGGCATAGAGCGGGACTGGAACGCCGGGCGGCGCACCGCCTACCTCCGTGACGCCATCGACGCCGTCGACCCGGAGGTGGACTTCTCCCGGTACGACGTCGTCTACCTGGTGGCCGACCCGGACGCCCCCGGCGTCGACTCCGACGCCACCAAGGTCGTCAACTTCGACCGGCCGCTGCGGGCCGACGGCAGCGACATCCGGCGCGTCGTCACGGTCTTCGAGCAGCACCCGCCCGACCGCAACGTCCTCGCCCACGAGACCGGGCACGTCTTCGACCTCGCCGACCTCTACCACCGGCCCACCGACGGCAAGGGCGACTGGGACACCCACGTCGGCGACTGGGACGTCATGGGCAGCCAGTTCGGGCTCGCCCCCGAACTGTTCGGCTGGCACAAGTGGAAGCTCGGCTGGATCGGCGGACGCCAGGTCGTCTGCGTCCAGGGCTCGGCCGACCTCACCCTGGAACCGGTCGCCGCCGCCCCGGTGCCCGGCGGGTCGATCGGGACCCGGCTCGCCGTCGTCCGCACCGGCGCCGGCAGCGCCCTGGCCATCGAGGCCCGCAGCGCCACCGGGAACGACCGGGACACCTGCGCCGAGGGCATCCTGATCTACCGCGTCCACAACGGGACGGCCTCCGGTCGCGGGCCCGTCGAGGTGGTCGACACCCACCCGGACACCGGAGCCTGCTGGGACCGCTCGGTCTACCCGCCGCTGGCCGACGCCCCGCTCGGGGTCGGGGAGACCTTCACCGTGCCGGGCGACGACGTCCGCGTCGAGGTCGCCGACCGCACCCCGTCCGGCTCCTGGACCGTCCGGATCACCACCGGCGTCTGACCCCACTGCCCGGAGCCCGGATCCCGGAGCCGGGCGTCCGAAGCCCGGCACACGAAGAAGCCCCCCGCTTCCGCGAGGGGCTTCTTCCGTCTGTGCGCCGTCAGGGACTCGAACCCCGGACCCGCTGATTAAGAGTCAGCTGCTCTAACCAACTGAGCTAACGGCGCCTGGTGACGTCGTAGACATTAGCATCCTGATCCGCCCGAGGAAAAATCGCCTGCTCGGCACTCCGGGAGGACGCGGACCGGCTCACCCGCACACACGCCCAGAGCAGTACGTCGGGGCCCGGAAGCCACGGACTGCGGGTGTCGGGCGCCACCACCCAGCGCGGCCCGCCGTCGGACGACGTGCAGGTCAGCGGCGGTACGGTCACGGCGTCACCGGTGCCGTGGCAGAGCAGCGGCGGCACCTCGCCGCGCCGCTCGCCGGAGCCCGCCGGACCACCGGATCCCCACTCCTCCCAGGCGAGCAGCGAGGGCAGCCGCTGGGCCGTTCCGGGGGCGGCGAACAGCAGCATCCGGCCCCGGTGCGTGGCGACCGGGCCGGAGCCGGGCCCCTCGGCCCAGAGCCGCTCCAGCATCCGCCGCCCGAACAGCGCCGGCACGTTCACGACGTCGAAAGCGGAACCGCAGGGAAGTACCCCGGGCGCGGTGGGGCGCTCCTCCCACTGGGCGAGCGTGCTGCGCGGGTAGGGAGCGGCCCCCGCCAGCCAGGCGGCGCCTGCCGCCGTGACCTGTGCGGCCTGGGGTCCGGACTGGTCCCGCAGCAGGGCGAAGATGTCGACGCCGTGGTGCGGGGCGGCACCGGCCTGCAGGGTCGTTTCGTCTTTCAGCCATGCGCTCATGGAGCAAGGTCTACCGGGAGTGACGGAAAGGATTCCGAGAGTTGCCGGAAACCGGGACAGGGCGGGAGGTGGAGGGGTATCTTGCCCGCCGGAATATGCCACGGGACCTGACCCCCGGCCCCTCCGCCCCCACGCCACGTGCCGGGGGCCGTGCGACGCGGGCCGGAGGAACGGGCCGCCTGCGGCACGGGCCGCGACAGGGGCGGCCGGGACGAGCTCGTGCGCCGGGCTCCGGGCTCCGGGGGGAAAGCGACGGGTCCGGCACGCAGCATGCGTGCCGGACCCGGGCGTGAACGGTCTGCGGACTACTGGCCCGCGGCCTTCTTCCGGCGCAGGAAGAACATCGCCGCGCCGCCCGCGGCCACCAGGGCCACCGCGACTCCGGCGATCACCGGCGTGGCGCTGGAGCCGCCGGTCTCCGCGAGGTCGCCCCCGCCGCCGGTCGTGCCGCCCGTGGTGTCTCCGGTCGTGCCGCCGGCCGTGTCACCGCTCGGCGTGGGCTCCGGGCTGGAGGACGGGGTCTCTCCGCTTCCTCCGGTGCTCGGAGCGGGAGTGCCCTGGGTCTCGCAGTCCAGGACGCCCTGGAAACGCTCCGAGAAGCCGTTGGGGCCCTTGACGGTGATGTCGTACGCCTCGTCCTCGCCGACCGGGACGGTCACGGTCTTGGTGCCGCCGGCGGCGACGGTGTGCGAGTCACCGGCGAGGTCGAAGGTGAAGTCGCTGTCGCCGTCGTTGCGGACCGAGACGTCGATGCCGTCCTTCGCGCAGTTCTTCTCCGCTGTGGCCGAGGGGATGGCGCCCTTGGTGGCCCAGTTCGCGGTCGCGTCGGCGGTGATCGTGGATTCGGTCGAGCCGGCCAGGATCTGCGTCTGGCTCTTGCTCGCGCTCGCGAACGCCCGGCCGACCGGTACCTGAGTGGTCGCCTTGGTCGTGAGCGAGGCGGTGCCGTCGGCGGTTCCCGCCGGCACGTCGAAGTACAACTCGGTGCCGTTGACGGCCGAGGTGACGGGCTGGCCGTTCTTGTCGGTCACCTTGACCCCCGCGGCCGCGGCGTCGGCGTTGGCGGCGACGGAAACCTGCTTGGCGTCGGTGTGCACGGTCACCGGGCCGAGCTTGCCGCCGGACTTGCCGGACACCGCGTTCGGCTCCAGCGTCAGGGAGGTCTTCGGCTCCTGGAGGTTCTGGGCCTCGGCCTCCAGCCAGTCCGCGAGCTTCTCGGCCTGCTCGTTCTTCGCCTCGACCGTCGCCCCGTCGGAGATGCGCCAGATGGCGACCTGCGTGCCGGCGGCAGCCGTCTTGGGCGTCAGCTCTCCGGCGCCCGCCTTCTGCGCGAGCGACGCGAGGTTGTCGACCTGCGGGTAGGAGTTCCGGAGAATCCAGAGGATCTTGCCGGCGTCCTTGTTGGCGCCGAGCGAGGTCTGGCCCCAAGGCGTTTCGAGGTACTTCGCCTTGCTCTGGGTCGGGTTGTGAATGTCGATGCAGTACGTCTGCAGGCGGCCGCCGCCCTCGACGTTCATCTCGAACAGACCCGCCGAGATGTTCTTCGTCTTGCCGTTGCCGATGTCGAGGCGGGCCGAGTCGAACGTCTTCAGCCCGTCCAGAGTGGCGACCGCGCCCCCCTGGTGGTGGATGCCCTCATCGGCTGAGGCGCTACCGGCCCCGGCGACGGAGCCCAGGACCAGAAGCCCGATCGTGGCCGCCGATGCCGCTATCCGGCGACGGGCGGTGCCCCGCCCGGTCGCGGTGCGTGGTGAAATCGCCATCACAGAAGTCCCCTCCGATGCGACTCATCCTCAGAGGCGCGGCAGATGCGCCACACGAGATACGTGGGAGAGTCGCGAAAACAGTGCCAAGTGCCCTGTGAGCACGGGCCGATCCTATGGAGAGAGCGATGCGCCAAACTCCTCACGGGGAGGATTTGGGTGTTCCGAATCGGAATCGTTACCTCCGAAGGCCGGGCCCGGACTCCCCGGCATGCCGCGTCCCGGCTCGACAGTCCTCGGCGCCGGCTGCCCCCTCGTAACGGCCACAGCACTGCGGGCGCGCGGATATGCGAGAGGGCCGGTCGGGGCCCTTCCGGGGCCGGAGTTGCGGGTAGGTCCGTCGGCTTCGGGGCGGGCCGGGCAGGAGTCCGGCCCGCCCGAGCAGGTCATGAGCCACCGGGCCGAGCTGAGTCGGTGGGAGTCGCACGACGGGGAATTCCTGCGGACCGCCGACCCAACGGCTGTCCCGCAGACGTCACTTCGGCGGTTTGCGCACGACGAACATATCTCCCGGTCCGTCTCTCGGGGTCACGCATTGCGTGCGTCGGGTCACGCCAATTCACCCGGCGGCCATGCCGTGTTCGGCGGATCGTGCGGTCGGACGGAAAGCGGCCCCCACGAGCTGCGGAAATTCGGTGGGCCTGCCTGGACGGACCGAGTGACGGTCCTGGCATGCCGAGCGTGATCGAGCCGTCAGGGCCCTTCGAGCCCTTCGTGCCCTTTGAGTCGTGCGAAACCTTCGACGGGACCACCAGCGGCTGGCGGCGGCTCGGCTCCGGGCCGCCGGTCGTCATGGTCCACGGCTCCGGCGGCGGCCTTTGGTGGTTCACTATGGTGCTGCGCGGCGAAAGCCGCATTGGTCGTCCCGTCTGCGGATCCGAGCGGATCGGCCTTGGCCGGATTTCAGGCACTGGCGGATCATTAGGTTGTACGTGAAGTGCGGCTTCGGCGCAGATGCCGGAGTTGCCGCCGGTGGTTGACGGTCTGACGGCGTCGCGACCGAGACGCGAGCGCCGACGCCGGCGGTGGGCTTTCTCCGCTTCGCGAATACATTCTGCTCTCTGCCGCCTCTTACCGGGTTCTGGCCTTCTGTCGCTTTCTGCTGATGCGGCCGGGGAAGTGGGCGCGGAGCGTATTGCTGTCCCGTATCGACAGGGCGCTTAAGCCATGTACGCGGTCCGTGTCTCCTCTTCCGCTGGAGGTACGGTCCACCGGACACTCCTGGGGGGCTTCCGTACATGCCGGCTCGGCCCCCCTCCGACCTCATGCAGGGAGCCGAGCGCTGATCCCGGTGCCGTGCCGGGCATCCCGGGGCGCCGGCGGAGCGGGCTCAGACGGTGGAGGAGCCGTCCAGCAGGGAGCGGCCGAACTCGATCATCTTCTTCGCGTAGTCCTCGGTCCACTCCGCGCGCTCCGCGACGTCCGCCGGGGTCAGCCGGTCGAACCGGCGCGGGTCGGCGAGCTGAGCCGCCGCCAGCGCCTGGAACTCCACCGACCGGTCCGTCGCCGCCCGGAAGGCCTGCGTCAGCTCGGTCGCACGGGCCAGCAGCTCGCGGGGGTCCTCCATCGACTCCAGGTCGAAGAAGTGCTCCGGGTCCGCCGTGGCCTGAGACGGCTCGAAGAGCAGCGGCGCGGGGCGCAGCCGCTGCCGTTCGTTCCGCTCGGACTGTGTCATGTGGTGTTCCTCCCTAGGACGACCTGATGACCGGAATACCCGGACGGCCACCCTCCATTGTCCAACCCCGCGCAAGGGGGCCGGGGCGTGCGGCGGGGGCGCGGAGGTGCGCTTCCCGCTCGGGGCCGCAGGGGCGCACCTCAGCTGGGAGCTGTGGCGCGCTTCCCGCTCGGGGCGACGGGGGCGCACCCCGGCTCAGGGCTGCGGCGTGCCTCCCGCTCAGGGCTGCGGCTCGCTCCCCGGCTCGGGCTGCGGGGGCGCGCCTTCGCTCAGGGCCGCCAGCGCACCCGCCGTTCCGCGAGGTGGGCCAGCACCGCGTGGTTCGCCTCCCAGCCCTGGGAAGATAGGATCACCAAATTGACTCCTAGGGCACCTGCAACGGAAGGTGAGGCTGGCTATGTCCAGTGCACGACTCTTGCCCGGCATGCGCGTCCTCAAGGTGCGGCGCATAAGCCGCGATACCGAGGACAGCTCTGCCCTGCTGCGCCAGGGGGAGGAGCTGGACCGGGCGGCGGGGGAGGGCCGCTACACCGTGGCCGGGGAAGTCGAGGACGTGTGTGTCTCAGGAGCGGTCAACCTGGACGACCGGCCGAAGCTAGGCCGGTGGATGAAAGATCCGCTCTGGCACGAGTGGGACGCGATCATGGTCACGTCGCTGGACCGGATCACTCGGGATCAGCACCACTGGGACAGGTTCGCGGAGCGCTGCCACAAGGGCAGCAAGGAGATCGTCTGTCTCGATGACCCGAGCTTGGACATCCACACGCCTACGGGCCGCATGATCGCCTACATCAAGGCGACCCAGGCTCAGCAGTACCGCGAAGCCATCGTGAAGAAGCGTCGGAACCAGACGCAGTACTACCGGGACGCAAGCCTGTGGGGCGGCGGGACGTGGCCCTTCGGCTACCGCCCTGTCCTGGTGGATCACTACGGAAAGCAGCGGTTCAAGCTCGTCATCGACCCCGTAACAGGCCCCCTTATCCGGGAAGCGTACGAACGGATTGCGGAGCAGGGATGGTCCATGGGACAGCTCTGTACTGCCTGGAACTCTCGTCCCCGGCACGTCGTGGATTGCGTCGACCAGGGCAGCGAGATTCCGCAGTGCGACTGTCCGCGCGGGGTCCTGACCTCTCAGGACTACCAGCGGAGCATCAACGCCGAAGAGAAGAAGGTGGGCGTCAAGACGCACATCAAGGGAACCAAGTGGAGCACGGCCACCCTCGGCAAGATGCTGAAGAAGCCCACGCTCAAGGGCGTGGCTATGCACCAGGGCGGCCCGCTGCTCCGGGATGGATTGCCCGTCCGATGGGCTGATCCGATCCTGACCGACGAGGAGTTCGACAAGCTACAGATCGCCGTAGTCGACCTGGGCAAGTACAGGGCGGGGATCAAGTCGAACGCGTCACCCATGACGGGAGTCCTGTACTGCCCCTGCGGCATGAAGATGTACGAGAACAGCTCCGTGGGGAAGCTGCGCACGGGAGAGACCAGGAGGCACAAGTATTTCCGCTGCGCCTCTTGGTCCAACGGTGAGGCATGCCAGTACTCCACGTCTTGGTCACAGGAAGAGATTTACCGGGCCGTAGAGGAATCATTCCTCTCCAAGCTGGGGGACCAGTACATAACTGAGCGCTCGTACGTCCCCGGCAAGGACAACAGGGGGCAGATCAAGGAACTGGAGGCGGCCATGGAGAACCTTTCCCAGGCCATTGCCCAAGCCTCTTCGGCTGCTGCCATTACGGCGCTCACGACGACGTTGGAGCGCCACGCGGCGAACCTGGGGACCCTCAAGGAAGAGCCTTTCGTCCCCGGCCGATGGGAGGAGACGAGCACCGGCCAGACGTACCGCGCGAAGTGGCAGCAGATGGCCGAATGGAAAGAACGGGGCCCCTTCCTCCGCAAGGCTGGCTTCCGGATCTTCCTCGTGGGCAGCCCCAAGATCGGGCTTGCCGTCGGTCTCATCACCCCGAAGGACCTTCAGGAGCGGGCGAGCGATGCTCTGCATGGAACCTGGGTGCCCAGTGACGGTGAAGAGTACGAGCGCGGTGCGCACGCGGCTTTCTGCAACATGCTCGATGAGCTGGTTCAGCAACTGACCGACTTGGAGGAACTGAAGCAGGAGAAGTACAGGGATGACTTCGACCCCGAGCCGTAGCCGTTCCGTCTGACCCCCTCCCAGGACCCCGGGCTTGTTCCGGGGTCCTCCCCTTTGCTTAGGAAGTACGACTGAAACTCCGTGGCAACGTCGCGCTCCACCGTGTACAACTGGAGATGAGCGGGCGGGAAGCGGGCGGAGACACCGCCCACCGGGACAGCTCTACAGGGATCGATGAACAAGCTGATGACATTGGACGAGGTTGCGGCATATCTGGGGAAGCCATGCTCTTGGGTTTACGGGAACTGGCGCAAGGAAGAGATCCCGTTTCGGAAGGTGGGGCAGGCGCTCCGGTGCCGTCCGGCCGACTTGGAAGAGTGGCTTGATCGGCAGTCTTAGTTAGTTCGATAACAGTTGTGGCCCCCGAGGCGTATCGGGGGCCTTTTTGTTTGCTCGATAGGGGGAATCGTGGAAATTGTTGAGATTGAGCTGACCTGTGGCGGGCCGCGCTGCGGAGAGATTTGGGTACACGAGAAAATTAGGGGGATGCCCGGAAGGAACCCGGGGACCAATCCCGATCATCCAGAATGCAAGCGAGAAAAGGAAAATGGAGGCCGGGCGCGCAGGCGAGCCCAGGCAAGGGCTGAAGGAGTACCGGAATCTGAGCGTTCACGCGAGGACTGGAAGCCGCCTAAGCTTTCAGGTGTCACGGCAGCAGAGCTGAAAGAAATGAGGGAGTCTCAACACGGGCACGACGAGAGGACGCGCCGAGATCCCTTTGCGAGTGCGCGCGCACTCCTGGAATTTCAGGCCCTCGAAGGGGCCCCATGCGCGGACGACCACTTCTTTCTCACGCGTAAAGATAGTGAGAGGTTTCGCTACATCTCGAAATCGAAGGTGCCGGAGGTCAAAGAATGGCTCAGTCGTAATGAAATGCCATCTGAGGAGGATCCGGGGGTTCCCGGTCCTCGCTTCGGATGCGTCGACGATCATCACTGGGCTGGCACAATCATAGGATCGACAACCGTTCCTTGGCATGGGTTCGGTGAAGCATTTCAGCCAGTGAATGAGAGGCCACGAGAAGGTCGTGCAGACCCCTGGGCCAGCGATCCCGAAGAGTGGGCAGAGGACAACGTAGACAAGCTGTGCGAGCGAATAGACCGTGAGCGTGGCTGGCGCGGCTGGCACGGCGTGGGACCCGTTTGGGGCCCGTCACCCCTGGGCCCAGTGCGACAGAGGAAAGTGGACTGATCACGGGCAGGCCGCCCTTTTCAGGGGCGGCTTGTCCATTCTTTCCATAGCTATTGGAGGAGCAATCCTCTGGAGTCAAGGCCGCTGGGCGGCGGCCCTCTGACGCGGACGGGAGTCCGGGCCTGTTTGAAGTCCAGAGCATGTTGTGAAGATGCTCGAATGCAGCTCTGCGGATACCTGCCTGTGACACCACAGCGGCAACAACCGGGAGCAGCCCTCTACCCCATGAAGTTGATTGTCTGGGGGTAGGGGACCTGTCTTCTCTTACGTTGTCCTGTTGTGAACTGGTTAGAGGCCGCCTTAGAGCGGCCTCTCTGCTGATATCCCTACTTTTACTTCTTAGGTTATTTGGAGGTGTCGCCATGAGCGACGCAGAACAGATTCATGAGACTTCGGATCCTGATTCGGAGATTGTGGCTGATCCCGCTGAGGCCATCCGGTCCGAGGTCGTGCGGGAGTACGGTGGAAAACTGGCTAAGGCCGAGTTCAGGGCCCAGGCCGCTATTGAAGGTGTCCCGCTTTCTTCCGAGTTTATTGATCTGTTGGACTTCTCGAAGCTGGTTGGCGAAGATGGGAACCCTTCGGCCGAGGCAATCAAGACTGCTCTACAGCCCTTCCAGGGTTTGCGGGAACCGGATTTCCCTCAGCTTGCGGCAGTTGGCCATCACCGCGTCGGCTCATCCGCCAAGGCCACTTCGCTTGACGCTCGACACCGCGTCTAATTCTTTTGGAGGCACCATTGGTTATGCAGTATCAGAACTCAGATTCGCATACATTTGTTCCGGAGCTCTGGGATACAGAGCTTCTTACATAGTTTGATCCACTACTGGTTTGGGCATCTCCGCTTGTCTCAAACCGCAAGTATGAAGGAGAGATCCGTAAGCGGGGGGATGTTGTTCACGTCAACTCTCTGGTCCGCCCGACTGTGGGTGACTATGTCCTACCGGACGGCATGACGGCACAGCGACCGGAAATGGTGGATCAGAAGCTTCCGATTACCGAAGCGAAGTATCTACAACTTCTTGTTGAGAATGCGGAGCGGGTGCAGCTTGCTGCTGGTGCCCTGGATTCACCTATCAATCAACAGATGATTCGATCTCTTGCCCGCGAAGCTGACACGTTCATGGGCGGGGTAATCGCTTATGGTGCCACGGCGCTACCCAATATCACTGTGACCGCTGGCAGCGCCCCGCAGGCGCTGTACAGCGCGATCCTGGACATGATGCTGTCCCTTGATGACAGCGACATCCCTGGAGGCCGCTACGTAGTCGTTTCACCAAAGGTGAAGCGATACCTCGTGGAGCATCCCTCGGTGGCTAACGCTGGGGCGTATGGGCACGGTGGAGTAACAGCCAACGGCGTCGTTGCGCGGCTGGCCGGTTTCACGGTCCTGTCCACCACCGCTATGCCATCTGGCGCGGACATCGTGGCGGGGCACTCTGAATTTGCTACGTATGCTTCGCAGTTCTCCGGCTTCCGGGTTGGGCAATCGGAAAAATTCCGGGCCGACTACATCGACACACTGCACCTGTATGGCGGAAAGATCGTGCGGTACCCGGACCTGGACACGAAGAAGGCAGACAACACCTTCGATGAGTCCAAGCGCACCAAGGGAATCGTAAAGACTGCTGTCGAGTGGCCCGCTGAGGCCTGATAGCTGAACCGTTCGGGGCCCCTGTCATCTCGGCAGGGGCCCCGTTTCGCTTGTTCTCCTCACGCTGGGTCGAGAGCCGGCGGAGCGGACAGTAATGGAAAGCAACAAACCGAACCTCTGGAGGTTAGTTTGCCCAAGCTGCGTAACCCGAACTCACAGCACTCTCGGTACAAGGGCCTGGACGTGCTGCCCAACAAACATGGCCTTCCCGTTCCCGAACTGCCATCTGTTCGGGAGTGGTCAACAGCAGAGCATGAACAGTGGCAGCAGTGGTGGGAAAGCCCGCAAGCTGGCCGCTGGGACGAGTCATACGTACCGACCGTGGCCGTGATGCTGACGTACTACGGCCACATCCTCACCGACACCGCGACAAGGGAACACTTCACCGAGTACCGGCAGTTGGCCACCTCCCTTGGCCTCACCGCTGACGGCATGAAACGCCTGGGCTGGACCTTCGAGGGGGACGAATGAATAGACGCGCAGCCAAAGCCGGAGCCGCCGGGAGCCACGACGGCGTACACCGGTCTGGATACGAGTGCCCTTGGGCAGATCCGCAGTGCAACACGTGTGTGGAGGAGTTCGCCATACATACCGTGTGGTCGATGACGGGAAAGGATCGGCCCTGGGGTGACCATCTAGAGCATGTGACGAACCATTGTTATTCCTGCCGAGAAGAATAGGCCGAAGGGCTTGGGGATTTGATTGGCAAACACGATGGAAGGAAGGCGCCCCCGGCGGTCCCCATTACTTTCTAATCACCTATTACCCCACCATTGAATTAACTAGAGTAATGCTTCAGTTACCGTTTCGTAATCATTTCGTGATAGGGAATGGGCAGGATGTTGATCGGTTCGCATCGCGTGATGCGGCGGCTGAGGGAGCAACGCTCCGGCCACTTACTGAGACTTCTGACTGCCCGACCGAATCAAAGGATTCCCAGCGATGCGCAAGACGGTTCTCGTACCCGTTCAGCACACCTTCTGCGATGCGCACATAGCGCGTGACGGTTCGGAGGTGGAAGCGGCCGAGACGCTGATCCTGGGACCGCGCACCTGGGACCTGTGCCTGGAACACAACGCCACCTTCGCGCGGTACCTGGTGGACACGCTTGGTGCGGGTGTCGCGGACGTTGCCGGGGCAGTGGATGAGCGGGTCTCTGTCGTTGCCCCGCCGGAGCCGGAGCCGGAGCCGGAGCCGGTAGCGGTGAGCGCGGAAGCGGTCCAGGCTGACCCTGCCCCGTCCGTGATGCTGGCTGGTGAGGTGCCGGGGTACGACTGGGACACGGCTCGTGAGGCGGTGCGGGACCTGGGTTACGCCGTGGTCGGCCGTGCCGATGACAGCACGGTCCTGCTCATCCTGGGAGAGGGCGGGGAGCGTAACGGTGCCAAGCTGACGGACGCTGCCGAACGTGGCATCCCGTGCATGGACGTGCGGGAACCCGGCAGGTTCAAGAGTGCCGTCTGTGCGGGTGAGTTGGTCGGCGGTGACCCGCTTCCCGCGCCTGCCAAGGTCGGACCCACGGTCATGTCCGAGCGTGAGCGGAACCGAGCCGTACGGGCCTGGGCGCGTGAGAACGGCCACGACGTCCCCGTCAGAGGGCGCATCCCGATGCACGTCCGTCACGCCTACGAACTGGCTCACCGGGACGCGAACGAGGGAAAAGCGGCAGCGGCCTGAGTGTCGCACTGTCCGTGCCGGGCGCTGAGTGCGCCCGGCACCCCCGGCCCGTGGCCGTCCAACTGACCCTTCTTGAGATAGAGGCAGCATGAGCACCCCCGTTTTCTACGGTCCGATCGGCCAGGCCGTCCGCAAGATCACGCCGTACGTGGAAGCCGACGCACTGGGTATCTATGTGGCTGTTCTGTCGATGTGGTCGGCCGCGATCGGTGGCACGGTCAAGGTGTCCTCCCGTGGCAACGCCCGCCCGGTGCTGCTGTGGTCGGCCCTGGTAGCCGGAACAGGGCGCGGGAAGGGAACCGCGCTCCGCGGTGCTCAGCACGTCGTCAGTGGTCCACTGGGCCGCTTCCTGGCCACGCACACCACGTCCGGCATCACATCTGGGGCCAGTCTCGTTCATCACCTCTGGGAGCAGCAGGAAGCCACAACGGAGACCGAACAGGGCCGGGACGTAAGGGCCCTGGTGGTCGAAGAGGAGTGGTCGGAAGTACTCCGCCGGGTGAAGCGTGACGCATCGTTCACGACCAAGCTGCGGGCAGCGTGGGACGGGGCCACCCTGCGCAACACAACCAAGGAAGCGGCCGAGGAAGTTCGCGATCCCGCCATGGTCTTGCACGCTCACGTCACTCCCTCCGACTGGACCCGGTACGTGGGCGAGTCGGAAGCGGCCGGAGGGTCCTACAACCGCATCCTCCCCTTCCTGCTCGGCTCCGTTCCCATGCTCGACGACGACCGCCTGAGCCTGCCCCAGGTGGACGGCAGCGAACTGTCCGACGCCTACGGGTGGGCCACCGCCCGCCCCCGCGTGATCACACTCTCCGAGGACGCCCGCCCGCTGTGGCGGATCGTCCGCCGCTACGCCCGCATCCTGGGTGAGACCCTGCCCGAGGGACAGGCAGTGTTCATCGAACGGACGGCAGAGCAGACACTCAGGGTCGCGGCCTGCCTGGCCGTCTCCGAGTGCTCCGAGATCATCACCGAAGAGATGCTGTCGGCCGCCTTCACGCTCGTGCGCCGCTCCGTTCAGGACGCGGTCCGGATCACCAAGGGGGCTGACGCTCCCAGAGGGAAGCGTCAGCCGGTCAGTCTTGCCGAGAAGGTACGGGCCCGCATCGAGATGCACGGCGGTCGGGCCACGTCCTCTCAGGTCCTCCCGTACGTGGGAGCGAGCGCGAGTGAGGTCAAGGCACTGTCTGAGGTCGTCGTGACCGTGGAACGGTCGGGAAAGACCGGCCGACCCTCCACCGTCTTCACCCTCCGCGATGACGATTCCCGTCACGCACAGGTCACCAAGACGGCCGCAGCCGGCCAGCGGACCGAAACGGACCGTAATGGTCTCAACGTCGTCCGCATGGACGCCTACCGCCCAGCCCCCCAGCAGGCACCGGAGCCCACGCCAGTGGAGCGGCCGGAACCGGCCAGGGGCTCCAACCCCTTCCACGCTCTCCTCTGATCACCCGAACAAACCAAATGAACGCCCCTGCCGCGATTAGCAGGGGCGTTCATTCGTTGGCCAGCGTCTCAGCTCCCGGCATGTGCCCTGTATCGGCAGCGCCGACATGAGCGTCAGCCGGTAGCCGGGGCACGGCTGCTCTCTATGGCCGGTGCCTGTGGTTTCCGGAACGCCGGGCCCGGTACCTGCCCCAACCGCGTCGCGCCGCCGCGAACACGGGCAGGGCAGGGGCTTGTGACTACTCGTCCCGGACCACCATGGCGAAGGAAGTGCAGATGCGCCGGAAGCCTCGATGGTTACTCCGGCCGGTATGGCTCATGCACTCCACATCGACCGCCGCAGTGTCCGTCGACGGCTGAGCCTGCCACTTGCAGTGCAAGCACTCCGCCTCGAAGGTCACGTCCGTGTCCGGGTGCTGCGTGATCCGGTGCCGGACGTACCGCAGAACGGACCGGCTCACCTCGGCCGCCGCGTCCTGTGCGGATGGTTACTGATCTCGACATCAGCATCCGTCGCCGCCGACAGATCGCCCCTGTCCCGTGCCGACTGGCGCTGAACGGCCAGAGCCTCACACACCCCACAACCAACCTTCGGTTTCGGGGGTGGCTTGGGAAGGGTCAGGTGTACCGGTCCGGTCATGGTCGTTTGTCTTTCGCTCACACCGTGCGCCTTTCCGACCGAGTTTTTCTAACCCCACCAGTGTCACCCTCATGCCGACATGGCCTATCGCTTATGCGCGTTGTTGGGTAAAGATCATCTGCGGCAGCTTTCTGCCCAGGTCGATAGATGTTCCCGTGCCGATTCCCCGAACAGTGCGCATTCTTCGTAGCCAGTAAATCGGCTAATCAAATCTTGCACATCCCGGCTGTCCCGGAAGACGATCGCTCCTAGATCCAGCTCCGCCGTCGCCAAGGTCTCGTCATATACCGTGAACGTATTTAGCGACCCGAAGCCGAAGTGCACACCGATGGGGATCACTCCGAGCTGAATGTTCGGCTGGCGGCTCAGCGATGCAAGTCGGTCGATCTGTATTGCCAGTTCATCAGGTGGGATGAGGGGGTACCTGACAGCTTGCTCGGTAAGAATGAACGTGAAGCGCTTCGAGCGGTCGAATAGGACTCGTTGTCGGTCGAGCTTCATGGCCACGGCTTTGGTCTGCTGCTCAGGCGGTGCTTTCGCCAGGCTGGCTCTTACATATTCAGGTGTGGCCAACAGACCGGTAACCATGGACAGCAGGAAGTAGCGGAAGGTGGTCGAGGACGCTTCGAGTCCGGCTAGCTGTAGCTGCTTCTTGTCCAGGCCCTTCCGGCGTAGCGTCCGGCCGTCCTGCCACTCGGTCTGCGCTATCCGTGCCAGGGCCATCACTTCGGCAGCGATGGCGGGGGTGGCTTCAAGGCCCCGTAGAAGTTGCTCGACATCCAAGAGTGAGGGTCGGCCCTTGTTGCTCTCGATTCGGCTGATCTTGGACTGGGACATGTTGCAACGCGCAGCAAGCCGGACTCCTGAGAGTCCGGCTTGTTTGCGGAGATGTTTGAGCATTGCCGCAAGTTCGCGTCCCGACTGGTCCAGCTCGTCAGGCTCGATTGCCACCGTTGACGTACTCCTTGAATGGCACAGATTCTGCGAGCGCTATGCGCTGATACTCGATGTACGGCGTCGGGTCGCCGTCGTACAGTTCTCGGCTGATCTGCGTACCGTCTTCTGCGTAGTTCATGAGGACAACTTCCGACCTGTCGAAAAGCCAGAAGTCAGGCACTCCTTGAAGGGGGTTGACCCGGTCGGTGACATCGAGGATGCGAATGTCGTCCCCAGCTTGAGAGTGCACGTTGTAGTACATGAACTCGAAGCGGAGATAGTCCGTGAGCGGCTGCGTGACGATATGGACTCGCCCCTTGGTCTTCCCCTCCGCCTTGATCTTCCGCAGGCTTTCCGTATAGCCAGAGGAGTAGTTGTCAGGGTCGATCCGCTGCCCGGAGAGAAAATCCCGGATATCGCCGTCTTCGCTCGGCACCCGGTACACGGGAAGGGTTTCGAGTCGCCACGCCTCACTCTTGAAGCCCCGAACCTTGGCCGTCCAGGCTTCACCATCCAAGAGCACGGAACGCCTCCCTCAGTACGCTCTCAGGGATCTCTACAAGCCCTTCCCCATCCGGGGCGGTGAACGCCTGGGACACGTCCCCCTGTACGACGAAGGAACCCGATGCGGTCTGGTAGACGTTCGGGCAGTCGTCGTTGTTGCAGTTGCCGTTCCCGTTGCCGGTAAGTCGGGTCAGTTCCTCGCGTGCCATGCCGAAACCCCCTTGTGAGTCGGCCCGGTTGGGCCGTTGACCATGACCGTACGAGGGTGGCCTTGTCGTCGTCTATGCACGAACGCGACTATGCGCGTTTTCGCATAAAGAGGTCCCAAGGGCTGTGGCCCATGGGAAGGGAGGTCAAAGCCGCGCAGCGTCTCCGAGCTGAGCGAGAACAGCAGAGGGCAACCGCCCCGGACCCCACTCGCCGCTGCCGCCACCCTCACGCAGCCCAGCCAGGTTGAGCTATACACCCGGGCCTTTGAACGGCTGTCACAGGAAGCCGGGCGTGGAGCGGCTGCGCGTTCTCTCATAGCGGGTGCGTTGGCGTCCCTGGGCTGACTGCCTGCACGTCACCGCAGCTCAGGGGCGCCAGGACACACGGTGCTCCAGGAGGTGAAGGTGTGTGGTAAACATTGCGTCCCAGCCGTCGGGGAACTTCACCGTGACGCCCAGCTGGACCGGCTCCGTGGACGGGTGCTCGTCCAGCAGGTCCGCCACCCCTTCCCGGCATACGACGATGCAGGCGTGCCGGTGCCGCGAGGCCAGCACGCACAGGCGTCCCGTCTCCAGGTGGAAGGCCGTGGCATCGGGGCGGCCCGACAGGGGGTGCAGCACCACCGTGACGTCGAACTCGCGGCCCTGGAGCCGGTTCGCCGTGTCCACCGCGACCCCGGTGACGCCCAGCTCCGCGAGGGCCGCCCGCACCGCCGCCGCCTGGTCCCGGTGGGCCGTGCCGACCGCCACCCGGTCCGCCGTGACCGGCACCGGCTCCTCGGCCCGCTCGCTCGTCGCGACGCCGCCCCGGTCCAGCAGCCGCCGGACCACCAGCGCCACCGCCCGTACCGCCTCGGGATCGGTGCGCGGGGTGTGCCGCGCCGGCAGCTCCAGCAGCCCCCACCCGGACTCCGCCGCCTCGTCCAGCACCCGGTCGGGACCAGACCCGTCCGACACCACCCCGAACGAGAGCTTCCGGTCCCCGTGGTCCGTACCGCTGCGGAACGGCGTGTACGGGTAGAACGCGTCCGACACCAGCGGGGCCGCCGACGCCGGGAGCCGCCACGACACCGGCAGCCGGTGCTGCGGCAGCTCCGGATTGTGCGCGAGCAGCGTGGACACCGCGCTCGCCGACGGGTCGTAGCTCAGCCCCGCCCACTGGTCCGCGCCGACGATCGAGAACGGGTCCAGCTGGCCCGGGTCGCCGACGAACAGCGCCCGCTCGAACAGCCCGGCCACGGCCAGCAGCGCGTCCGAGCGCATCTGGTAGGCCTCGTCGACGATCGCGTGCCCCCACGGCTCCACGTTCTTCACGTGCGCCCACTTGGCGGCCGTCGAGATCACCACGTCGAGCCCGGCCAGATCCGCCGCCTTCGCCGACTTCGTCACGTTGCGGAGGCCGTCCAGGACCTTGTCGTACGGGTCGGAGTCGCTGCTGTGCAGCCGCCCCACCGGCAGCTCCGGGTCCTTCTCCGCGAGCCGCACCACCAGGTCGTCGACCTGGGCGTTGGTCTGCGCGATCACCATCAGCGGATGCCCGGCGGCGGCCAGCTCCAGGGCCGCCCGGACCACCAGCGTCGACTTGCCGGCGCCGGGAGGCGAGTCCACGACGATGCCCCGGGAGGTGCCGCGCAGCGTGTCGTCGAGGATCGCGCCGGTCGCGCGCGCCGCCTCCGCGCCCGGGTCGAAGACGGTCCTCACAGCGGGTCCTCCCAGATGGCGGTCGTCACAGCAGGTCCTCCCGGGTCACGGGGTCGGGTCGCTCCGCGCGCACGGCGGCGTCCGCGCCCGGCGGGCCGCCGTGGGTCCACGGCGTCTCCTCCGGGTCCGGCAGCTTCGGGCCGCCGCGCTGGTCGTGCTCGAACAGGGTCCAGACGATCCGTTCCCCGGGTTTCGGCACCGAACCGGGCGCGGGCTCCTTGCTCCGGCCCATCCGGTCCAGGATCCGCAGCACCAGCAGGATCTCCCCCTCCTGCTCCTGGGGCGGATCCGGTGCGTACGCCACGAACTCCGCCGTCTGCGGCTTGCCGTCCAGCGAGCGGTAGACCTTCGTCCGCCCGCCCAGCTGGGGGCGCTCGTCGGTGCGGACGGTGACCAGCGGGCGCGGGGAGGGCCGCTTGGACTCGGTGTACGCCATCTCCACATCGGACACCGTGGCGAGGAACGCCTCGCCCGCCAGCCGCCGCCCCGCCAGCACCAGCGGATCGTCCAGCGCCTCCTGCGCCTCCAGCTGGGCCTGAGCGGTCTCCCGGGAGGCCAGCTTCCGGGCCGCCGTCACCGCGTCGTCGCGGCGCGGCTGCGGCGGCTCGCCCGAGCGCACCCGGTCCCGGTGCCCGGTGAACGACCACCGGTCCCGGGTCCAGCGGTCCTGGACCCGGGACCCCTCGGGCAGCTCCCGCAGCAGGTCGAGACTCCGCCAGACCGCGTCCCAGGTCGGCAGCAGCACCTTCGCCAGCAGGGACCGGATCTCCCGCTCGGCGTCGCTCAGCTCACCGAGGCGGGCATCCGCCGCGAGGCCGTCCTCGGCGGACGCGAACGCCGTGCGCGCCCGGTCGTACCGCTCGATCGCGGGGGCGAGGAGGCGGTTGTCGAAGTCCGGGTCGGTGGCCGGCCCCGCGGGCGGGCACAGCAGCTGGCCGTCCCCGTCCCGGGCCAGCTCGGCCCGGAGCGCGGCCTCGGCCCCCGAGGAGCCGGCCGGCGGGTCGATCCAGGCCAGCAGCGCGCCCAGGTGCTGGTCCTCCAGGCTGCTCTGCCCGGTCGCCCAGTGCCGGTTCAGCAGATCCGTGACGGCAGGCAGCAGCGAGGAGCCGGGCACCCGGGCCCGCTCCCCGTAGTGCGTCAGCCAGCGGCCGAGCAGCGGGACCCGGGCGGGGGCCGGATACGGGGTGTCCGGATCGTCCTCGGCGGTGCGGCGGAACCGCATGGACCGGCCCAGCAGCCGGACGAACTCGACGCCCGCCCGGCTCGGCACGATCAGCTGGGCGGCGTCCGTGCACAGCTCGGCCTCGTCCTTGGTGCTCTCGCCGGTCGCCGGATGCGTCTCTCCGCCGGCCTTCGGCCGGGAGGCGCCCCCTTGCCCGGCGGGCTCGACGACGTCCGCGTACGCCTCGATGTGCGGCAGGACCGCCTCCGCCAGCTCGGCCAGGAACGCGAACCGCAGGTCCCGGTCGCGCGGCTGGGCGACGGCCAGCAGCCGGGGCGCGTCCCGGTCCGTGCCGACCAGCGCCCCGAGCGGGGCCCCGGCCTCACCGGCGGTGGTCAGCGGCACCAGCACGAGCGGCCGGGCGGTGAGATGACGGTGCCGGACGGTCGCCAGCGGCTGGGCGCGGCCGGTGTCGACGGCCTCCAGCCGGGCCAGGGTGGTGATCAGTGACATGCGGCCGCACCCTCCCGGCCCTCCGGCGCCCCGGCGCGCGGAACGGAGGCACTTTCCAGCGCTTCGGCGCGCAGTGCGGCGGCCCGGCGCAGCGCGGCGACCGTCGGATCGGCGGGATCGCCCTCCTTGCCCGCGGCGGCGGCCAGCACCCCGGCCACCGTGGTCAGCCCGCCCAGCTCACCGCGCACACCGCGACCCAGCGCCTCCACCGCCCCCTCGGCCCGGGACTTCGCCCGGCAGTGGAAAGCCAGCTCGCAGGCGGCCAGGCACTCCGGGGCGTAGGCCGGGGGCACCGCCGCCACGGCGGCGTCCAGCTCCGCCGGCGGGCACGCGGGATCGAACGTCGTCCCCTCCGGCAGCCCCGCCGCGATGTCCTCGACGCGCGTCAGCCGGGTCAGCTGCCGGCGGGTCACGGCGCGCTGTTTGCGTACGTCCACGACGGAGGCGGTCGGCAGGTTCGAGAAGTCCTTGGGGCAGACCAGCAGCACCTGGTGCCCGACCTCCGCGCCCTCGGTCACCGCCGCGACCCGCTCCAGCGCCAGCACGTACACCGCGGCCTGCCGGGCGGCGGCACCGACCTTCGACGCGTCGGCCGACGCGTCGATCATGGGGAACGACTTGATCTCGACGACCGTCCACCGGCCGTCGGGGTGCACCACGACCGCGTCCGGCTCCAGATAGGCGGGGGAGCCCGCCACCTCCAGGGCCAGCATCGGGTGGTCCAGCAGGGTCCAGCCGCCCGCCGCCGTGGCCTCCCGCAGAGCCAGTGCGGTGCGCGCGGCGCGGCCCTCGGGTCCGGCTGCGCTCAGATCGGGGGTGGCGGCATCGCCGGCGGGCGGCGGAGCACCGCCGCCGAGCCGCTCGTCCAGCAGGCGCAGCAGCTCGGCGCCGCCGTCGGCCTTGACCTTCGCCTCGAACGCGTTGCCCCGCATGAAGGCGAACTGGGACTGCCCGAAGGGGGCGGGGGAGCCGAGCGCGGTGGCCAGCACGCCCTTGTCCACCCCGGCGCCGTCGAGCAGGGCCCGCCGTTTGCAACCGGGGTTGGCGGCGAGGGCGGCGAGGGCGCGGGCGTCGAGCGGGTGCGGTGCGACGGAGGGGCCGCGCAGCTCAGCGAGCCGCTGCCGGAGCGTCGTCGCTCGCGGCCGCGACGGCGGCGTCTCTGGCGCTCGCGCCGCCGACTGCCGTGCCGGGGGGATCTGCGGAGGTGGTCCGCTGGCCGGGGATTCGCTCACCCGGGGAAGTCTTGCACCCGGCACTGACATTCGGGGACACCGTCGCCGGAACATCCTCGGCGACGGGGCCCCGGCCGCTCCGGAACCGCTCGGTGAACAGCGCCGCGACCGGGCCGGCGACCCGGACTCCGGCCCACGCCTTGAACCGGTCGGCCAGCCGGATGACGGGCCTGGTCAGCAGGGCTCCGATCCCCATCACCGCGGCGCCCGCGACGGCGTCCAGGAAGTAGTGGTTGGCGGTGCCCATCACGACGATCGTGGTGATCAGCGGATAGGCGATTCCCGCCGCCCGTACGAGGGGATGGCGGCCGTGCCGCCACAGCAGGATCCCGCACCAGAGGGACCATCCGACGTGCAGGCTGGGCATCGCCGCGTACTGGTTGGTCATCCCGCTCAGCCCGCGCGGGGCGCTCGCCCCCGCGCCCCACCAGCCGTAACCGCTGTACTGCGCCATCGTGTCGACGAATCCGTGGCTCGCGTCCAGCAGCCGGGGCGGACAGGTCGGCATCAGCGTGAAGCCGACCAGCCCCAGCAGCGTGGAGTTCATCAGCCAGACGCGGGCCGCACGGTACGCCGCCGATCTGCGCCGGAACATCCATATGAGGACGGCCGGGGTGACCAGGTAATGCAGGGACGCGTAGGCGAAGTCCGCGGGTATCCCGAGCGACGGGGTGCTGGTGAAGAGACGGTTCAGCGGATGCTCGGCGTTGAGGTGCAGCGCCTGTTCCAGCCGCAGGATCGCCAGGCCGTGGTCGACCGCGGTCGACACATCGCCCCGCACCAGGAGCCGGCCCACCGAGTACAGCGCGTACACCACCGCGATCAGCGGCAGCTCCGTCCACCAGCGGGGCCGATGACCGGTCGCGGGCGGCGCGATGGCGTGCGGCATCCGGTAGCTCTCCCCATGTTCATACGGCCGACGACGGGCGTTCAACCGTACGGCGGCACCGTGCCACCGCTTCCCCCGGGGCCCCCTTCCGGAGATCCCGTACGCAGTGGTTCCCGCCGTGGCCCCAGGCTTCGGCGGGGGGACTGCTCCGTGAGGGACGCCGGCACGGCCCGGGAGGTTGCCTGCCGGTCCGGTACGGGATGATGGAAGGCCCAGTACCAGCGTTCCAGCGTTTCAGGGAGAGCCGTCATGGCACCGCGCATCCTGCTCGCCCGGCACGGCCAGACCCAGTGGTCGGTCCGGGGCAACCACACCGGCAGGACGGACATCCCGCTCCTGGACACCGGGCGCGAGGGCGCCAAACTGCTCGGCGAGCGGCTGCACCGGGCGCCCTGGGCGGGGCTGCCCGGCGTCGAGGTCCGCACCAGCCCGCTCGTCCGGGCCGCGGAGACCTGCGAACTCGCCGGGTTCGGGACGCGGGCCGAGCCGTGGGACGCGCTGATGGAATGGGACTACGGGGCGTACGAGGGGCTGACCCCGGCGCAGATCAAGGCGGACCGGCCCGACTGGCTGATCTGGCGCGACGGGGTCCCGGACGGGGAGTCCGTCGCCGGCGTCACCGCCCGCGCGGACGAGATCGTCGCCTGGGCCCGCTCGGCGGACCGGGACGTCCTGGTCTTCGCCCACGGCCACATCCTGCGGGCGCTGGGCGCGCGGTGGCTGGGCGAGGACCTGTCCTTCGGCGCCCGCATCCGCCTGGAGCCGACGTCGCTGTCGGTCCTGGGCTGGGCGTACGGACTGCCGGCCGTGGAACGCTGGAACGACACGGGGCACCTGGAGAGGTAGCGGGGTAGCGGGTAGCGGTATCAAGCCCGGACGGGCGGTCCTTCGACGGAACCCCGGGCCCACCCGAGCGCGTGCGGCGCTTGAGGACAAACCCCTCGCCCGGACGGGCGGGTGTTCAGGGTGAGGCCGACTCCCGGTGGCGGGTCAGGAAGCCCGCCACCGGGGCCGCCCCGGCCCGGGGTTCCAGCACGCGCGCCGCCCCCGCCAGCATCCCCCGGATCCGCGAGGACTGGACCCGGGTCAGCAGGTCCAGCACCTGGTGCCCCGTCGCCGCCGCCTCGTCCGCGCGGCCCGCCCTGGCCAGGTCGCCCGTGAGCTGGGCCCGGTACAGCGCCAGGTTCCGGGTGAAGTGCGGGTCCTGGAGCGCCGTCGCCCGCCGTCCGTGGCGCGCGGCACGGGACCAGTCGCCCAGCGCCGACCAGCACTGCGCCTCCAGCAGCTCCAGCTCCGCCTCCCGGAAGAAGCTCATCCACTCCGGATCGCCCGCCGCCGGGCCCCGGTCGAACGCCGCACGGGCCCGCCCGATCGCCAGGTCGCACCCCGTCCGGTCCCCGAGCCCCGCCCGGCCCCCCGCCTCCCGCAGTGCCAGCAGCGCCAGCAGCCGGGGCGACCCCAGCGTGCGGGCGGCCCGCTGCCCGGCCTCCGCCGCCCGTACCGCCTCCCGGGGCCGGCCCGCGTCCCGGGCCAGGAACGACGTGTTGCAGAACGCGTGCGCCTCAAGACCCGCGTCCCCGGCCAGCCGCGCCGTGGCCAGCGCCTCCGCGTAGTGCGAGCGGGCGTCGTCGAAGCGGCCCGAGTCGTGGGCCAGCCAGCCCACCGAGATGGCCAGCTCGCCCGCGCCCGCGTGCAGCCGGTCGGAGGTGGCGCGCCGTGCGGTGGTCCCGGCGTCCAGCAGTTCGTACGCCGCGCGCAGCGGCTGCGCGGCCCGCCGGTAGAGCCCGTCCGCGCCGTGCCGGTCGTCCAGCAGCCGGATCTGCCGTACGGCGTCCTCGACGGCGTTCACCTCCGCCGAGCCGACCCGGCGCTGTGCGGGCAGAGAGACCCGGGCGGCGGAGGCGGGCGCCCCGCCGAGACCCAGGGAAGCGGCCGCCACGGTGGCGGTGCCGCTCGTCATGAACACGCGACGCAGCACGTCGCTCTCCTCGGGGATGTCGTCGGTTTCGGTGTCGCGGTGGAGAAGGGCGGGGCCGGAAGGCGGAGGTGCGGCGGCCGGTGCCGAAGCGGCCGGCACGATCGTGGGCGGGGGTTCGGACACGACCCGGGCGCCCCGCCCCCGTACGCTCTCGCGGGCCGAGAACCCCAGGTCGGCCAGGGACGCCCCGGGGAACATGTGCAGGAAGACGCGTTCGTAGGCGTAGTTGGGGCAGCGGATCTCCCCGGACTCCACGCGCCCGATGTACCGGGCGTCGCACGCGACCTGCTCCCCGATCTCCCGTGCCGCTCTGCGGACGGCCGCCGCGAACTCCCCGGCGGAGCGCGGTCCGCGCAGCCGACGGAAGGCGAGGTTGGGAACTGCCGCTGTCGACACCATGGCCGGCCCCTCTCTGGTGCGGCCGGGGTCCGTGGTTCCCGGTGTCCCGGCGGAGCAAGAACGTACCTGCTGTGACGGCACGCACACACAGCGTTTCGTGGCGAAAGGGGCATATCGCCCCTGATCCGCCATGAACTGCCACCCTTTGCGGCGGTGTGGGCCCGTAGCCCTTGACGCGCTCGCGGCGTTGGTCCATGCGGAGACGGAGTGTGGCTCCGTTCGGCGATGAGAGGAGGGGTTCCCTTGTTGCATCTCGGCAGGGAGACCGGCTCACGGACGACCGCGACGAACCCGAAGAACCCGGCGAGCCCGACGCACCTGATGAATCTGACGACCTCGATGACCCCCGCGACCCCCGCGATCCCCGTGTCACCTGTGGTACCTGCGGCATCTGCGACCCCGTCGGCTTCCGCGGCCTCGGTGCCGGACCAGTCCTGCGACCTCGTCACGGTCCCGGCGCGGCAGGGCCTGGAAGCCGTCGACATCCTCCGCCGGGGGCGGGACCGGGAGGCCGTCGGCCCGGTCCTGCACGACGGCGCCTGCGACACCCTCGGCTTCCTCGTGCCGCCGGGTACCGCCGACGCCTGGGACGTACCCGGCAGCGCCTGTACGCGGACCGACGGCCGCGGGCTGCGCATCCCCGCCGAGCCGCCCGCCTCCGGCTCCGGCTGGCTGCTCCCGCCCGCCGCCGACGCCCCGGTCACCGATCCGGCCGCGCTCCGCGCCGCCCTCGACCAGGCCGCCCGGCTGATCGAGGCGGCCGACAACTGCTGCTGAGCCCATAATGGCCGGACGGGCGGAACGCCTCCGCCGCGGCCGGCTACCCGGGCCCCCACCAGCAAGGACCAGCGAACGTGGCACGTCGAGGAGCGCCGGCCCGGGGCAAGGACAAGGCCGCGGGGAAGGGCAAGGCCGCGGGCGCGAAGGCGAAGGGGCGCGAGGAACGCCAGGCCGGCGGCCGGGGCTCCGGCCGGGCCGAGCGGGAGCCGGTCTCCCAGCCGGTCGGCGGCGGGCTCGCCGAGCTCGTACCCGACCGGGATCGCCCGCACGGCTGGACGCTCCTGATCGACGGCGCCCCGCAGTCCCACGTGGACCTCGACGACCCCACGCACCTCTCGTTCGCCTACCAGCGCCGCCTCGGCCACGCCATCGACCTCGCCGCACCCCCGCTCCAGCCGCTGCACGTCCTGCACCTGGGCGGCGGCGCGTTCACCCTCGCCCGGTACACCGCCGCGACCCGCCCCCGCTCCACCCAGCAGGTCGTCGAACTCGACGCGCCCCTCGTGCGGTTCGTCCGCGACCGCCTCCCGCTGGACCCCCAGGCCCGGGTCCGGGTCCGGGCGGCCGACGCCCGCGATGGGCTCGGCAAGTTCCCGGACGGGTGGGCGGACCTGGTCATCGCGGACGTGTTCGGCGGGGCCCGCACGCCCGCGCACCTCACCTCGGCCGAGTTCCTCACCGAGGTCCGCCGGGTCCTGAAGCCCGAAGGGCGGTACGCGGCCAACCTCGCCGACGGCCCCCCGCTCGCCCATCTGCGCGGTCAGGTGGCCACCGCCGCCGCCGTCTTCCCCGAACTGGCGCTGGCCGCCGACCCGGTGGTGTGGCGGGGCCGCCGCTTCGGCAACGCGGTCCTGCTCGCCTCGGCCCTGCCGCTCCCGGTCGCGGAGTTCACCCGGCGGGTGGCGAGCGACCCGCATCCCGGCCGCGTCGAACACGGCCGTGCGCTCACCGACTTCACCGGCGGCGCGGCCGTCGTCACCGACGCGGCGGCCAAGCCGTCCCCCGCACCCCCGCCCTCGGTCTTCGAGTAGCCCCGGAGCGTCAGAGGCCCTGGGAAGCGTCAAGTCCCTGGAAGCGTCAAGCCCCTCCGGGACAGCCCTTAGTGGGGCTCGACGATCTGCACCAGCGGCGGATGCCCGTTCCAGGTGCAGAACACGGAGTACGTCGCGCCGCCCGCGTCACTGAAATTGACCCGGATCCAGGCGTCGTTCGTCCACACCCGCATCGACCAGCCCGGCTCCGGAGTCGCCGAGACGAGCTTCGCCCAGTCGGCGCCGAGCTCGAACACGACCCGGCCGCCGTCGGTGCGGTAGCTCTTCACCTCGCCCGAAGTCGAGGGCGCGGGCGGCTTCGCCGGGGGCGCCGAGGGCGTACGGGAGGGGCGCGGGGCCGGCGGAGAGCGGCTCGCGCCGTCGGTGCGCGGCGAAGGGGCGGGCGAGGGGGACGCCCGGTGCGTCGAGGAGACGAGGGGCGCCTCGGTACTCTGCCCGATGCGCTGAGGAGGCCCCGCGCCCACCGAGATCGGCACGGCCCGGGGCGGGTCGTACGCCGTCCCCGTCATGACCGTGTGCACACCCCACCACGTGAGCGTGACCGCCGCGCCGGTGGCGAGCGACCACGCCAGTGCGTGTGCGAGTCCTCGTTGCATCCGGCACATCCTGCACCACGCGGCCGCTTCCGGCTCTCCTTCGGGGCTCCGCGATCGCCCTTCTCCGGCCTTTGCGGAGGTTTCCGACGGGGCCGGGGACCGGGCGCGCCGGCATGGCGTACGGTGCCGCCCATGGCAAGTGTGCTCGTGGTCGAGGACGACCAGTTCGTACGTTCCGCCCTCATCCGGCACCTCAGTGAGGCCTCCCATACGGTACGGAGCGTGGGCACCGCGCTCGAAGCGCTGCGCGAGGTCGCGCACTTCCGCTTCGACGTGGTCATCCTCGATCTCGGGCTGCCCGACCTGGACGGCGCCGAGGCGCTGAAGATGCTGCGGTCCATCACCGACGTGCCCGTGATCATCGCCACCGCCCGGGACGACGAGAGCGAGATCGTCCGGCTGCTCAACGACGGCGCCGACGACTACCTGACGAAGCCGTTCTCCGTCGAGCACCTCTCCGCCCGGATGGCCGCCGTGCTGCGCCGTTCGCGCGCCGGTGGCGCGGCGGCGCCGCCCGGGGTCATCCGCGTCGGCGGGCTCTCCATCGACCCGCTGCGCCGCAGCGCCGAGCTGGACGGCGTCGAACTCGACCTGACCCGGCGCGAATTCGACCTGCTCACCTTCCTGGCCGGGCGGCCCGGCGTGGTCGTCGCCCGCAAGGAGCTGCTGGCCGAGGTCTGGCAGCAGTCCTACGGCGACGACCAGACCATCGACGTCCATCTGTCCTGGCTGCGCCGCAAGCTCGGCGAGACCGCCGCCCGCCCGCGCTACCTGCACACCCTGCGCGGCGTCGGCGTGAAGCTCCAGCCGCCGGCCGACGCCCCGCCGGCCGACGCCCCGGCGGCCGATACGCCGGTCACCGAGCCGCCCGCATGAGATGGGCCCTGGTCAAGGTCTGTCTGGCGGTCACCGCCATGGTCGTCATCGCCTTCGCCGTACCGCTCGGACTCGTCATCCGGGAGATGGCCGGCGACCGGGCGTTCTCCGACGCCGAACGCCAGGCCGCGATGATCGCCCCGGCCCTCTCCATCACCACCGACCGCGAGGAGCTGACCCGGGCCGTCCTGTCCACCGAACCGGGCGGCCGGGGACGCCTCGCCGTCCACGTCCCCGCCGAGGACGGCCCCCTGGACATCGGCACCCGGCGCGCCGCCGCCAAGGACGTGGAAAGCGTGCGCAGGGCGGGGCGGGCCTCCATCACCGAGGTCACCGGCGGCTTCGCGCTCCTCCAGCCGACCGCGCTGAGCACCGGGGACATCGCCGTCGTCGAGGTGTTCGTCCCCGAGGCCGAAGTCTCCAACGGGGTCGCCACCGCCTGGCTGATACTGGCGGGCGTCGGCGTCGCGCTGATCGTCGGCTCGGTGGCGGTCGCCGACCGGCTCGGCGTACGGATGGTGCAGCCCGCGCAGCGCCTCGCGGGCGCCGCCCAGGACCTGGGGGAGGGGCGCCTCGGCACCCGGGTACCCGAGGAGGGTCCCACCGAACTGCGGTCCGCTGCCGTCGCGTTCAACTCCATGGCCGACCAGGTCGTCCAGCTCCTGGCCAACGAGCGCGAGCTGGCCGCCGACCTCTCGCACCGGCTGCGCACCCCGCTCACCGTGCTCCGGCTGAACGCCGCATCGCTCGGCGAGGGACCGGCGGCCGAGCAGACCCGGGCGGCGGTCCAGCAGCTGGAGCACGAGGTCGACACGATCATCCGCACCGCCCGCGAACAGCGCCCGGGGCCCCAGGGGACGCAGACGGACGCGGGCTGTGACGCCTCCGAGGTGATCCGCGAACGCATGGGCTTCTGGTCGGCGCTCGCGGAGGACGAGGGCCGCGAGGTACGCCTCGCGGGAGTCGACCGTACGGTGCGCATCCCGCTGGCCCGGCCCGAACTGGCCGCCGCCCTCGATGCGTTGCTCGGCAACGTCTTCCGTCACACCCCCGAGGGCACCGCCTTCTCCGTCGACGTCCACCACAGCGGCGACGCGGTCATCGTGCTCGTCTCCGACGCCGGCCCGGGGATCCCCGACCCGAAGGCGGCCCTCGCCCGGGGCGCCAGTGGGCGCGACCGGGCCGGCGGATCCGTCGGCTCCACCGGCCTCGGCCTGGACATCGTGCGCCGGGTCGCCGAATCCACCGGCGGCGACCTGCGCATCGGCCGGTCCGTCCTCGGCGGCACGGAGGTCCGGATCTGGATCGGCCTGCACGGCAGCCGCCCCGAGCGAGGCCGGCGCGGACACGGCCGCCGGGTCGGCGGGCAGCGCCGGGGGCGGAACCGTGCCGCCACCGGGTCCCAGCGTTAACCCGTGCTCATGCGTGCCTTAAGCGCGCCCTAAGAACGACAACTCCCGCCCGTAACACCCTCTTTGCCCGTTCCGCTGCCGCTAGCGTGCCCTCGCAACCCCCGGACGGATCCGCAACCCCCGTACAGGTCCGCAGGACCGGATCCGCAGGACGCAGAGGCAGGCAGGACGCAGAGGCAGGCAGGGCGCGTTGATGGGCTCCCGTACGCACCGCCGCACGACGGCGGCCCGCACCAAGGCGATCGGTGCGGTCGCGGCCGCCACCACCCCGGCCACCCGGACCCCCACCCAGCCCCCCACCCAGCCCCCCACCCAGCCCCCCACGCCGACCCCCACCGCCACCGGCCGCCCCGGTGGCGGTGGGGAAACCGGCTCACGGTTCGCCCCTGCGTCGACACCTCGCTCCATCCCGCCTGCGACTCCTGATAGGTGCATAGCAGCAGCGGCACGATAGGTACATAAAGAAGAAATCGGCAGAGGCGGGGTGCTCCGGCGCCCCACCCGGCCCGGCCCACCCCCGTTCACCTTCCGACGGGAGGGCGGCCCAAGGGCCCCTCCGTGATCCGCCGGACATCCCTCGGCAACGGATTCGTCTTCAACTCTTGACACCCACCCCCTTCAGGCAGGAGCCTTCCGGCAACGGCGGATGGGAGCGCTCCCACTCTGGGGGAAGGTCTCGCGCGCTTCCTCTTCCCGCAGCAGACCCGACGCCCTCCGCCCTGCCTCGCGGAACCGCGCCGGTACCAACCCGGAACAAGGAGCAGTGGAATGCGCATCACCCGCAGCGTTGCCGGTCGACGCCACAGAACCACCCTCGTGGCCACCACGGGCCTCACGGTCACCGCCCTCCTCCTCACCGGATGCGGCGGCTCGTCCGACTCGGACAAGGGGGCCGACGCGGACGGCAACATCACCCTGACCGTCGCCGACTTCGGGCAGTTCGGGTACAAGGAAGCCGGGCTCTTCGAGAAGTACCACGAGCTGAACCCGAAGATCACGGTCAAGGAGGACACCACCGCCGAGGAGAAGAACTACTACCCCAAGCTCCTCCAGCAGCTGAACTCCGGCAGCGGCCTCGCCGACGTCCAGGGCATCGAGGTCGGCCGGATCAAGGAGATCGTCGACACCAAGGCGGACTCCTTCGCCGACCTCTCCAAGGCGATCGGCGTGGACGAGTGGGTGTCGTGGAAGGCGAAGCAGGCCACCGCCCCCAGCGGCGCGGTCATCGGCGCGGGCACCGACATCGGCCCCATGTCCCTCTGCTACAACCGTGAGCTGTTCGAGAAGGCCGGACTGCCCACCGACCGCACCGAGGTCGCGAAGCTGACCGGGGGCGGCTGGGAGGACTACCTCGCGCTCGGCGAGCAGTACAAGAAGAAGGCCCCCGAGGGCACCTACTTCATGGACTCGGCGAGCGCCATGTTCAACGCCGTGGTCAGCTCCAGCGCCGAGCAGTACTACGACGCGAGCGGCAAGCCGATCCACGAGGAGAGCGCCAGCGTCGAGAAGGGCTGGAAGCTCGCCGCCGAGGCCGCGTCCAAGAAGCTGACGCAGGGCCTGGCCCAGTTCGAGGACCAGTGGCAGTCGGCCCTGCGCAAGAGCACCGTCGCCACCGTCGTCTGCCCCGCCTGGATGGCCGGCCAGATCTCCACGTACGCCGGTGACGCCAACAAGGGCAAGTGGGACATCACCAGCGCCCCCGGCGACACCTCCGCCAACTGGGGCGGCTCCTTCCTCGCCGTCCCCAAGTCCGGGAAGAACGTCGCCGAGGCCACCAAGCTCGTCGCGTGGCTGACCGCCCCCGAACAGCAGGCCGCCGTCTTCAAGGCGATCGGCGTCTTCCCGTCCAACCAGGGCGCCTACGAACTGCCGGACGTGAAGAACGCGACCCTGCCGTACTTCAACGACGCCCCCATCGGCCAGATCTACGCCGACGGTGCGAAGTCCATCCCCGAGGCGGTCCTCGGCCCGAAGGACAGCGTGATCAAGGACTCCATCTCCACCCAGATCAACAACATGGAGCAGCGCGGCACCAGCCCCGACGACGCCTGGGACGCGGCCATGCGGACGGTCGACAAGGCCATCGGCTGACCTGACGCCTGCCACCTGACGCCGAGCGGGTGATGCCCGGCGTCCGGCCGGCCCGAGCCGATCGAAGTGCCGGGGCGGGCGGCACCCGCCCGCCCCGGCCGCCCGCCCACTCCTCCAGCAGCCCCGGCCGTCCGTCGGCGCACCCAGGGAAGGACTCCCCGCCCGTGGCAACCTCGACTCCCACCCGGGATGCGTACGCGCCCCCGCCCCGTGAACCGAAGAAAGCACCGCCGAGCGAGCGGCGGCAGTTGTGGCGCAGCCGGCTGTGGCGGTTCGACGACAGGGCGTCCCCGTACGCGTACATCGCACCGTTCTTCCTCGTCTTCGGGGCCTTCGGGCTCTTCCCGCTCCTCTGCACCGGCTGGATCGCCCTGCACCGGGTGGAGATGACCGGCCTGGACTCGATGGAGTGGGTGGGCTGGGAGAACTTCGACAGGATCCTGCACGACCCGGAGTTCTGGACCTCGGTCAGCAACACCTTCCTGATCGGCGTCATCTCCACCGTCCCGCAGCTCCTGGTGGCCCTCGGCCTCGCCCACCTCCTCAACTACCGCCTGCGCGCCAGTACGTTCTGGCGCACGGTCATCCTCACCCCGTACGCGACGTCGGTCGCCTCGGCCGCCCTCGTCTTCGCCCTGGTGTTCCGGGCCGACGGCGGACTGCTGAACTGGGCGCTCGGCCTCGTCGGCTTCGACGACACCAACTGGGCCAACGGCCACTGGACTTCGAAGATCGCCATCTCCGTCATCGTCATCTGGCGCTGGACCGGCTACAACGCGCTGATCTACCTGGCGGCGATGCAGGCCGTCCCCAACGACCTCTACGAAGCTGCCTCGTTGGACGGCGCGTCGCGCTGGCAGCAGTTCCGCAAGGTCACCATCCCCTCGCTGCGGCCGACGATCCTGTTCACCATCGTCATCTCCACCATCGGCTCCATGCAGCTGTTCGGCGAGCCGCTGCTGCTGGAGGGCGGCGCGCTGGGCGCCACCGGCGGCAACGAGAACCAGTACGAGACGCTCAGCATCTACCTCTACAACTACGGCTGGAACCTCGGACATCTCGGTCCGGCCGCCGCCGTCGCCTGGGCGATGCTCGCCCTCCTGCTGATCATCGCCGCGGCCAACTGGATGTTCGGCCGATTCGTCCGCAAGTCCGCGGTCTGACCGGGAGCGCTTCCATGACCATGACCAGCCCCACGCACACCGCCCCCGTGAAGCCCGCGCCGGCTCCGAAGAACAGCGCCCCGCGGGGCCCGAGCCGCTTCCGGATGGGCGCCGGCCAGCAGATGAAGGGCGGCCCCTTCGCGTACATCGCGCTCGCCGTCGTCGGCTTCGGCTCGCTGCTGCCGCTCTACTGGACCCTGGTCGCGGCCTCCCGCACCCAGGACGAAGTCCTCTCCGCCACCCCGCCGTTCCTCCCGGGCGGTCAGCTCATCGAGAACGTCCGGACGGCCTGGGAACAGGCCAGTCTCGGCAAGGCGATCCTCAACAGCGTCATCGTCTCGTCCTCGATCACCCTCGCGACGCTGTTCTTCTGCACGCTCGCCGGATACGCGTTCGCCAAGATGCGCTTCCGGGGCCGCGGCTGGCTGATGACCGCGGTCATCGCCACCCTCACCATCCCGCCGCAGCTCAGCGTCGTCCCGCTGTTCATGATGATGTCCGGCCTCGGCTGGGGCGGGCAGCTCGAATCGGTCATCTTCCCGACGCTGGTGAGCGCGTTCGGCGTGTTCTTCATGCGCCAGTACCTGATCGAGGCGCTGCCGTACGAGCTGATCGAGGCGGCCAAGATCGACGGCGCGAACAACCTCCGCATCGTGCTGAGCGTGGTGCTGCCGGTGGCCCGCCCCGCGATGATGGTGCTCGGGATGCTCACCTTCGTCCAGGCGTGGAACGACTTCTTCTGGCCCTACCTCGCCCTCAACCAGCAGAACCCGACCCTTCAGGTGGCCCTCGGCCAGCTCAGCGCCTCGTACACCCCCGACCAGTCCATCGTGATGGCGGGCGCGCTGATCAGCACGCTGCCGCTGCTGGTGGTGTTCGTGATCTTCGGCAAGAAGATCGTCGGCGGGATCATGTCCGGCGCGGTCAAGGGCTGACCCTCCCTGACCGGCCCCTCCTGCTTCCCCCTCTGCTTTCCCTCCTTCCTCACACTCCTCACTTCCCCAGGGAGCGCTCCCGCATGACAGCCGTCCGACCTGACACGGTCCCGCACCAGGCCCCTGCCACCACGGCCCCCTTCCCGGCCGGCTTCCTCTGGGGCGCGGCCACCGCCGCCTACCAGGTGGAGGGCGCGGCCGGCGAGATGGGCCGCACCCCCTCCATCTGGGACACCTTCAGCCACACACCCGGCCGGGTCCTCGGCGGGGACACCGGGGACGTGGCCGCCGACCACTTCCACCGCTACCGCGACGACGTCGCCCTGATGAAGCGCCTCGGGCTCCAGGCGTACCGCTTCTCGGTCTCCTGGTCCCGCGTCCAGCCCACCGGCCGGGGCCCCGCCGTGGAACGCGGCCTGGACTTCTACCGGTCGCTCGTCGACGAGCTGCTGGCGGCCGGCATCACGCCCGTCGCGACGCTCTACCACTGGGACCTGCCGCAGGAGCTGGAGGACGCGGGCGGCTGGCCCGAGCGCGCGACGGCCGAACGGTTCGCCGACTACGCGGCCATCGTGGCCCGCGCGCTCGGCGACCGGGTCAAGATGTGGACCACGCTGAACGAGCCCTGGTGCTCGGCCTTCCTCGGCTACGGCTCCGGGGTCCACGCCCCCGGCCGTACCGAGCCGGCCGCCGCGCTGCGGGCCGCCCACCACCTCAACCTCGCCCACGGCCGGGCGGCCGAGGCGCTGCGCGCGAACCTCCCCGCTGCCGCGCAGACCTCGGTCACCCTCAACCTCCACCAGGTGCGCCCGCTGACCGGCAGCGAGGCGGACGCGGACGCGGCGCGCCGGATCGACGCGGTGGGCAACCGGGTCTTCACCGGCCCGATGCTGCACGGCGCGTACCCGGAAGACCTGCTGGCCGACACCGAACGCATCGTGAACTGGTCCGAGTTGATCCACGAGGGCGACCTGGCCGCGATCGCGCACCCGATCGACGTGCTCGGCATCAACTACTACACGCCCACCATCGTCAGCGCGCCGCCCACCGGAGCGGGCGACACCCGCAACGACGGCCACGGCAGCAGCGAGCACTCCCCGTGGCCCGGCTCGGAGCATGTCGCCTTCCACCTCGCCGAGGGCCGGCCGGTCACCGCGATGAACTGGTCGGTCGAGCCGGAGGGCCTGTACGACCTCCTCATGGACGTCTCGCGCGAGCACCCGGACCTGCCGCTGATGGTCACCGAGAACGGCGCCGCCTTCGACGACGCCCCGGACGCGGACGGCCGGGTCCACGACCCCGAGCGGATCGCCTATCTGCACGGCCACCTGGAGGCGGTGCGCCGGGCGGCGGCCGACGGGGCGGATGTGCGGGGCTACTTCCTCTGGTCCCTGATGGACAACTTCGAGTGGGGCTACGGCTACGCGAAGCGCTTCGGCGCGGTGTACGTCGACTACGCGACCCAGCGCCGTACACCGAAGTCCAGCGCCCACTGGTACGGCGACGTGATCGCCCGCCACGCACTGCCCCCGGCGGCCGGCCCGGACGCCTGACCTCGTGAGAGCTGTGGGCCCGGTCGTCCCCGACCGGGCCCACAGCTTTCCCGGCCGCCCTTGGGAGCGCTCCCAATACACTGTCCGTACGCTCGCCGGGGTGATCGGTCCTGGACTTGGATTGACTGTACGGCTGTGAGAAATTGACCGGGAACGGGGAGGCAGCCATGGTGGCAGCGCGAGTACGGAGCGGCGGGCGGCCCACGCTCGAAGAGGTGGCGGCACGGGCCGGTGTCGGCCGGGGCACCGCCTCGCGGGTCATCAACGGCTCGCCCCGGGTCAGCGACGCGACCCGGCAGGCGGTCGAGGCGGCCGTGGCCGAGCTGGGATACGTCCCCAACCGCGCCGCCCGCGCCCTGGCGGGCAACCGCACCGACGCCATCGCCCTGGTGGTGCCCGAGCCGGAGACCCGCTTCTTCGCCGAACCGTACTTCTCCGCGATAGTGCGCGGCGTCGGCGCGGCCCTGGCGGACACCGAGATGCAGCTGCTCCTCACCCTCGTCGGCAACGACCGCGAGCGCCGCCGCCTCGCCCAGTACCTCACCGCCCACCGCGTCGACGGGGTCCTCCTGGTCGCGGTGCATGCCGACGACCCGCTGCCGGAGCTCCTGGAACAGCTGGGCATGCCCTGCGTGATCAGCGGCGCCCGGCACGCGGCCGAGACGCTGCCCTCGGTCGACTCCGACAACTTCGACGGCGCGCGGGCCGCCGTCGAGCACCTCGTCTCCCGGGGGCGCCGCCAGGTCGCCACGATCACCGGCCGCCTGGAGGTCTACGGCGCCCAGCGCCGCCTCGACGGCTACCGCGCGGCCCTCTCCGCCGCCGGCCTGGCCCCCGACGAGCGGCTGATCGCCCCCGCCGACTTCACCGAGGAGGGCGGCGCGAGGGCCATGCGCGACCTCCTGGCTCGTTGCCCCGGTCTCGACGCGGTCTTCGCCGCCTCCGACGTGATGGCCGCCGGCGCCCGCCAGGTCCTGCGTGAGGCGGACCGCCGCATCCCCGAGGACGTGGCCCTGATCGGCTTCGACGACTCGGTGGTCGCCCGCCACATGCACCCGGCCCTCACCAGCGTCCGCCAGCCCATCGAGGAGATGGGCCGCCGCATGACCCAGCTCCTCCTGGACGAGATCGCGGGCCGGGCCCCGGGCGGCGAGCGCCCATCGGTGGTGCTGCCCACGGAGCTGGTGGTCCGCGACTCCTCGTGATGGTCGCGGCGGTGGCGGGCCTGCGGATTTCCCACGCTCTTCACGCCCCTCAGCTCGTCACGCCGCCCTGCGGCGGAGCAGCAGACCCCGGGGGAGCCGTAGGCCCTACGCGGGAGGCGTAGGCCCCACGAGGGAGCAGGCCGACCCCACGGCGGCGCAGAAGGCCCGGTGGGGGAGCGGAACGCATCGCGGCAAGCAGAAGGGCCCCGGTCCGAAGACCGGGGCCCTTCCTTCAGGGTGAGTAACGGGACTTGAACCTGTTTCGTATTCCGATCGTTACCTGCGGCTTTGCTGGGAAAGCGGACGAATGGGTGAAGATGTATGACGTGAAGTGCCGCGGTGTGCGACTCGGTTTGGCCATGGCCAAACGCCCTCACCGCGTAGAAGCCAGGTGGCGGTGGAGACGAGTGACGAATCTCCTGGCCGCGTCTCTCCTGGAGAGCGACTGATGCGGACAGCGAAACGGCCCCGGAGCGCTTCCGGGGCCGTTTGCAAAGGGCGGAGGGCTGAGTCAAGACGCGCGCCTCGTCGTGGAGCGGGGAATCGGTCGAAGGGTTCGGAGAGGGTTCGGGCCGATGGTGGCGTAAGGCGCCGCCAGGTTTGCCGTGGATGGTTCTTGGTGGAAGAGATCCACGATGCGTCGCAGGTCCCCGTCGGTGAAGCGGACGCGTCCCCCGCGTTTGCTGTGCGGCATCTTCTTGATGTGGCGGCGCAACCATGACTCATCAACTTTGAGGATGGCGGCGGCCTCCGCGTATCCGTGGAGTGAGATCGGTGGGTGCACTTCTTGAGTCAAGGCGGTTCTCCTTCTTGCGACCGCCGCAGCTTGTCCGGAGTGGCGCGCTTTGGAGAAGCCGGACTTGGCTGATAGGTGCCGTCAGGCTTGGCGGCTCGTGGGGATTCGCCGAGCTGCCCTGCGCTACTGCTCCCCGCGGGCCGCGTGGCTGCAGGCGGCGCAGCCCGACTCCGCTCGCACCTTGATCAAGTTGCGGATGTAGGACAGCCGCCGTGCGCCGACGTGCCCGCACGTGTTGCAGCGCCACGGTGCCCCGCTGCCGGGGTAGGGCTCCAGCGGCTCATACCCGGCCGCCCTCATGGCGGCACTGTGCTTGACCTCGGCGGCCTCACGGCGGCGGCGCCCTGCTTCGGCCCGGCCGCATGTCGGACAGCCGGGCGTCGTCGGGACCTGTCCCGACCCGTCGGGACCTGTCCCCGAGTGGTGGACACCTCTGAGCCCGGCCCCGGCAGGGGCCGGGGAGGAGGGATCTCTTATGGTGATGAAGGTCTACTCGCCCG